>CACZQE010000266.1 GCA_902783205.1 uncultured Lachnospiraceae bacterium
GGCCAGGATGGCCGTCAGGACTGCGGCGGTCACAAAGAGATAGAAAAAGAGAAGGGAGTCCTGCTGTCTGCTGCCGACATTCTCAAATACCTTGGATATCGAGTCGCCGGCTCCAAAGAAAAGGAGCGTGAGAAGCAGGAGCATAAGGCTCCCGGATCCGGCTGAACCGGGATTTTCGTCTGACCGCTCTTCATCGCGCAGCAGCCAGAGAGAAAGCAGGACCAGACAGATACCGATGATCCGCCTAAGGCCGGGACGGTCTCCAAAAAGGAAGAAACTGACGGCCAGAGGCACCAGCAGACCCAGCCTGGAAAAGGCAGTGGTGAGGATGGCGCCGTTTACCCGGATGCTGTTCTGCATGGCAATCAGGGCCGCGACAAAAAAGAAACCTCCTGCCAGCCCACTTATTACTGTGGCCGCCTCTCCTTTAAAAACAGAAGATTTGTCGGGGAGCATGATAAAGGCAATGATGATACAGGTCAGGTAATTACCTATTATAATAGAATACCGGTTTCCTTCCTGATGCTGAAAATACTTGAGGGCGATCGCCATGGAAGCACTGCAGATGACAGCCAGTAAAAGATAAAACATAGTCAGAGCATCTCCTTTTTCCGGAACGTTTTCGTAAAGATAACATAAATGCCGCATGAGATGCAAGTTTTTACAGTTCGCCGATTATCTCTTTACAAAAAGTTGTAAAATTTACATAAGGACATCAAGAAAGTATTTTTCCTAATGTTTGACCCGATTATTTCAAAATGCTATAATTATTAAGTATAATTATCGGTTTTTCTGTGCATTTTTTTGCATATCAGAGATTATCATTATAAAAACAGCAAATATATGATGCGGGAAGGAAGTAAGATATGAAGTTTGTTGCGGGTGTTGATATCGGAAATGCGACAACAGAAGTTGCGCTTGCAAATGTCAATGGAGCTGAGGTAGAGTTTCTGGCCAGCGGGATCGGACCGACAACCGGCATCAAAGGAACTCTGAAAAATATCAATGGTGTATTCGGTGCTTTGAGTAACGCACTGAATAAGATAGGAAAAGATTACAGTGACCTGGATGAGATCCGGATCAATGAAGCTGCACCGGTTATCGGTGATGTGGCCATGGAGACCATCAGCCAGACAGTCATTACGGATTCGACGGTGATCGGCCATAATCCGGCGACACCGGGCGGAACCGGAATCGCGGTAGGTGTTACTGTAGACATCAATGATCTCTCAAAGATTACCGAGGAGAGAGATGTGATCGTGGTCATACCTGCCAAAATAGATTTCAGCAGAGCAGCAGAGATCGTCAACCATGTCCACGGTAAAGTACATGTTAAGGGGGCCATTCTGCAGGCTGATGACGGAAGACTCTTTACTAACAGTGTAGAGAACAAGATTCCGGTAATCGATGAAGTTACAAAGATAGACAGGGTGCCGTTAGGCGTCACATGTGCCATCGAAGTTGCCCCCATGGGCAGCGTGATCAGCACACTTTCCAACCCCTATGGTATCGCGACACTGTTTGACCTGTCCCCTGCCGAGACAAAGCAGGTGGTTCCGATTGCCAGATCTCTGATCGGAAACCGTTCCGGCGTTGTGATCAAGACTCCGGAAGGTGATGTCAGAGCCCATAGTGTAAAAGCAGGAACGATCAATGTCATAGGAAAGAAAAAGACAGTCAGCGTGGACGTTGACGAAGGTGCCGACAAGATCATGGAGGCAGTTTCCTCCGTTGCGGATATCGAGGATATCCAGGGTGAGACAGGTACCAATGTCGGCAATATGATCGACAAGGTACGCCGCGTCATGTCCGATTTGACCGAAAAGAAAGTCAGGGATATTCAGATCCAGGATATCCTGGCTGTAGATACATTTAATCCCCAGAGAGTTGTCGGCGGTATAGCTGATGAGTTTGCCCTTGAGAATGCGGTAGGTATCGCCTGCATGGTCAAGTCCGACAGGCTGCAGATGGAACTGATTGCCAGCGTACTGGCAGAAAAGCTGAAAGTGCCGGTATATGTGGGCGGCGTAGAGGCAGACATGGCCATCAAAGGTGCCCTGACCACACCCGGTACCAGTATTCCTCTTGCCATCGTTGATATGGGTGCGGGATCCACGGATGCATCGATCATCAACCGTGAAGGAAAGGTCAAACTGATCCACCTTGCGGGAGCCGGAGACATGGTATCCCTGCTGATCAGCTCCGAGCTGGGTCTGGATAACATCGAACTTGCGGAAGATATCAAGAAATATCCGCTGGCAAAGGTTGAGAGTCTTTTCCACATCCGTCATGAGGGCGGAACAGCCCAGTTCTACAATGACCCGCTGGCGCCGGAGCTCTTTGCCAAAACCGTACTGGTCAAGGATGACGGCAGCCTGATTCCTCTGGACGGGCAGGATGATCTGGAAAAGGTAAAGAATGTCCGCCAGGCGGCAAAGAAGAAAGTATTCGTCCGCAACGCCATCCGTGCCCTGTCCATGGTAAGCCCCACCGGTAATCCGAGGGATATCCAGTTTGTCGTTATGGTTGGCGGTTCTGCTCTGGACTTTGAGATTCCGAACTTTGTTACGGATGCCCTGTCAGATTACGATATCGTAGCCGGCCGTGGAAATATCCGGGGTATTGAGGGACCGAGAAATGCCGTGGCAACCGGTCTTGCCCTGGCATGTGCTGACCAGGAAGCATAATTTATTAACATTTTGCAAAAGAAAGTTTCGGGCACTGCCCTGTTGGTTATTGACGGGAGTGCCCGAATGTTTTATACTATAATATATTACAGTTTTTTTACGATTAATGTACTTTTTATCTTACGGGACCGGAAATTTATTAAATTTTTACTGTGACCATGTCACATTTCCGAAATCCCGTCAGGAAGGATTGCTTTGCGAAAGGGGGAGAGCCGGGATGATTGACAAGAAGGAACCTGTCATCTCCATTCTGGGAGATTCGCTGAGTACATATGAAGGATTTTCACCTTCCAGAGGCGTCTTCTTTGACCGCTACAACCGTGCGGAAACAGGCATTCTGACAGTGGAAGATACCTGGTGGATGAAAGTGATCCGGCATTTTTCCGGGAGACTCGGATATAACCACTCCATGTCCGGCAGCTGCGTAACGGGCGGCGGAAGCCAGGCGGGAACGGCAAGGGAAAGAATCGAGGCACTGGGAATAAACGGAAAGCCGGATATGATCCTTGTCTTCATGGGGTGCAACGACTGGGCCTATGGAGTAGATCCGCGGGAATTCACCCGGGATTACAGAACCATGATCCGGACTGTAAAAGAAATGTACCCCGAAGCGGAAATCTGGTGCGGGACACTGCCGCTGGCTCAATCCGTCAGTCCGGCAGAGCGTTTCTTTTTCAATGTAGACGGGCTGATCTCCAAGCGGCTCTATTCCGAAGTGATCATCAGGGTTGCAGGAGAGGAGAAGGTACACGCGGCAGAGATCGGCGCAGATATAGAATATGAAACAATAGACGGAGTCCACCCTGACTGTAAGGGGATGGATACTCTTGGCAGGCTCTGGATCAGAGCTCTTACTCAGTAACCGGCAACTGGCGGCAGGGCGCGCCGACAGTACAAGTAAGGGAGAGGAATCATGAAGTTTAAGAAAAAGGCTTTCAGAGTCGCTTTAATGGCAGCCATACTGCTGGCGGTTTGTCTGGTGCCGGCCGGAAAGGCCGAGGCAAAAGCCAGGCTCAGTAAATCGGCGGTTGTACTGACCGGCGGCAAGTCGGCAAAGATTTATGTACAGGGAACAAACAAGCCTGTAACCTGGTCTGTCTCCAATAAGAAGATCGCAACGGTAAAAGCCGGAGAGATCACAGCCTTAAAGACCGGCAAGACAACGGTCAAAGCAAGGACAGGCAGCACAACCCTGAAATGCAAGGTGACCGTTGTCGGCCTGAACAAGACAAAAGTGTCTTTGACTAAGAAGGCAAAGACCACACTGAAAGCTTACAATGGAAAGAATACCAAGTGGAAATCGAGCAATTCATCTGTGGCGAGTGTATCAAAAAAGGGCGTTGTCACCGCGAAGAAGACAGGTACAGCGACCATTACATGCACGACCAACGGAAAGAAGCTTACCTGTATAGTCTATGTTCCCTATCTGACAAATGTGTCGGTCACCCTGGCCAGGGGGAACAGCACCAATTTGCAGGTAA
>CACZQE010000267.1 GCA_902783205.1 uncultured Lachnospiraceae bacterium
CATGATCTTCCGGGAGGAAATCATACGGCCACGTTCGACACGCCCTATGTAAATATTGATGAACTGGATTTTACTAAAAATGACACAGAGTGGACAGTTTATCTGGGTACGGAAGTTGATCCGCTGACGGAAGTAAAAGAACTCTGGGGAAAAGTGAAGGTAAAGGAAGTCGTTACAAAGACAGATCCGGACTATCGCGTATCTTCTGACGGCAGCCTGACATATCAATATACTGCAAATACCAACGACAACCGGCCGGAGACGAATGGAAGAGAAGAGTTCCCGATCACGGATCTTGGAATCACACTGTCGGATCAAGACTGGGCGGATCTGATCAACGGGCAAAGGAAGGACTTTACTTACAGTGCCTATGACCACTCAGAAGTAGGGACAATTAGGATCAGTTTGACCCAGGCTGTAAAACCAGGCGAGAAGAACCTGTCAGAATCTCCGCATGATACGACGGTCACCGGAAGCGAAGTAGAAAAGTATACCCTCACCGTAAACTACAGACCTGCCAATAGTACAAACATTTCCGACTGGCATACCGGCTCCTATGGATCAGGCATGTCCGGAAGCAGAGCCGGAAATATCTCGAAGGATAATATACACATCATAAACGTGTATGTAAAAGGTCTGCAAATCACAAAGGTGGATCTGAATGACCAGGTTCTTACGGGAGCCAAATTCGCTCTTTACCGTTCTGCGAGAGAGGGTGAAACAGACCTTCTGGAAATCGACGGCAAGCAGTACTATAAACTTGCAGAGCTCGACACCAGCGCAACAGGTATTGCGATAAAGGATCAGATCGAGCAGTTAGAAGAAGGCGAGCAGTATTATCTTGTGGAAACACAGGCTCCTGCCGGTTATGATACTATTCCACCGATTCCTGTTGAACTTACGATATCGGATGTATATACCCCGAAACCGGGGACAACTACACAAATATCGAAACCTGACTCGGGAATCTATGACTGGGTACAGAATGCATCTTTGGTATTGAGAGCGGAGAACGGCGTTAAGCGTACGGATGCAGATAATACCGTAGACCTTACGCATAGCGGCACTGCGAACACGAATAATGAAATCATTTACTATCGTATCATCAACAACCCTGGAGTCGAGCTGCCGAACGCCGGAGGCCCGGGCACGACCTGGATCTACCTGATTGGAAGCTTGCTGCTGCTTGGCTGCGGCGTTCTGCTTGTCGCGCGGAGAAGGATGGAACACTAAACGCAGGATGTAATAATATAAAGGCAATAAGGCATGGTAATCAATCAGAATGGTTACCATGCTTTTTGCATTTTTGACGGTTCCGTTGACTTCCTGCTTCATATAATACGGTCAGACAAAATAAGCTGACGCTTGTACCCTATGAAAAACAATTCACAATTAATGTTGTTAATTACACAATATAGGAGTATAATAATGTTCAGGTTTATTTACGTGAATTTTGATTCATATATTGGGTGGGTTATTATTATGCAAGATTCTACTAGAAAAACCAACGAACACAGGACACTTATCAAATTTATTGAGTATCTTCGCAAAAGAAGGACGTACATCACAGTATTGTCCTGCTTTGTTGTGTTTATTACTACTTACTTGTTGATTTTGCCTGCGGTAACTTTGGATCAGGACGAGGCAGAGCAGCAGGGCGGAATCGATGTGCCGCAGGTAGAAGAGGTACTGCTGGATCAACAAGAGCAGGAAGATGCAGATCTGGATGTAGAAGAACCTGAACCGCAACCGCAGGATACGGTCTTGTCATATAACGGCAAAGGCTTCGAAATAACTGCAGAGGGCGAAGGCCTTCCGGAAGAGGCGAAAATCAAAGCCAAGGAAATCCAGGAAAAGGATCAGGACTACGAAGCACTGTATCAGGATGCTCTGAAAGCGGTCGATAAAGATGCGAAGGCTTTTGCGTTTGCGAAATTCTATGATATTTCTTTGATGTCCGACGGGGAGGCAATCGAGCCCGAAAACCCGATGGATGTAACTATCTCCTATGACAAAGGTCTGAAAGCAGACGATGCAGACAACATCCGCATCGTGCATTTTGCTGTGGATGAAGAAACAGGCGAGGTGAAAGCCGAGATGCTGGATCCGAAACATGTTGACGCCAGGATCAAGTCCGGCAAAATGACAGCAACTACTTTTAAAGCAGAATCTTTCAGTGTGTACGCTGTTGTGTATACGGTCGATTTCCATTGGGATGTGGATGGGGAGAACTTTGACTGCAGTCTGCCTGGCGGCAGAAGCCTGACTCTCGGCGAACTGGTGACAAAGCTGAATATCGCGAAGGACGATACAGAGGAATTCCTCGAGGGTGTTGACGATGTGACGTTCAGCAGCCCGGAACTGCTATGGGTCGGCAAGGCTGATGAAGAGACTACGTTTGGCGCATTGAAAGACTCCAACGAGCTTGATGTACAGTACTCCACAGAGCTCAAGGATGAAGATATCGATGAAATAAACGCGCAGACGGTGAACGCCGGAGACTGGGCGCTGATCGGACTGAAGCCGTTTGAAACGGAAGAGACTCTGACTGTCACCATGAAGGATGGCGAGGTCTTTGAAATCAAGGTGACGGATGATCAGCTGAAATCCACAGTCCTCTCCGCAAGCGGGGACACCTATGAGGTCACAGTATCTTATGATGAGTCTGCCGGAATTCCTTCGGACGCAGAACTGGATGTCCGTGAGATCTCTACAGATTCCAATGAGTACGCTAGGAATATCAAGAAGGTCAATACACAGCTTGCGACAGGCGATGAAGAAGTCGTTACAAATCCTGTTCAGTTTGATATCAGTATCATGTCCGACGGTACGAAAATAGAACCGAAAGAGGGAAGCGTTGTTAATGTTGAGATCAAGCTGGCACGTGAACTGTTCGAAGAC
>CACZQE010000268.1 GCA_902783205.1 uncultured Lachnospiraceae bacterium
CATTATAAAATTAAAGCCGGGGGATCCTGCCGGAACCCCCTTTTACTGTCTTATTACATTTTACCGTATTTGGCTTTTTACCGCAATGTAAAAGATGCTTCTTCTTTTTTAAGTAATGGTTACTAACTTGTTAAAAATAATTGTAATTTGGTAAAATAACAATATTATTATTGATATTTGCCAGTTATGTTGCTATGATATGGAGGAACAATTGTCTTTTTAACTACACTGGATATATAACTAAAAGGAGCTTATGACATGTCGAGAGTTGCAAAGCGGAACGAGAAGAAAAAGGATTATAAGAAGAAAGCCATGATCGGTGCAGGCTCTCTTGTAGCACTGTATCTTTCCGGGGCGCTTTTCTTCAGCACACATTATTTCCCCAACACAAAAATGGGGGACATAGATATCGGTATGAAGAGTAATGCCGAGGCAAAAACATATCTGGAAACCAATCTTGCGGATTTCTCCCTGACGATCCAGGAGCCGGAGGGCAAGGAAGTCCTTACCGCTGAGGATGCAGGTCTCTCCTACACTGATCTTGACAGTATCGACGCAGTGCTGGAAGAGCAGAAATTCATGACATGGTTTGCCCGTCTTAATACCAAGTATCCTCATAAGGGTCTCAAGGTCCAGGTGGATTCGGATAAGCTCTCCGCATCCATTGATGAGCTTTCATGTATGAGCCCGGCGGATCCGATTGAATCCAAATCCGCAAAGATCGAGTATGACAAGGACGACAAAACCTACAAGATCAAAGATGAGGTTATCGGAAACATCGTTGACAAGGATCACTTCCTCGAGGGTACCTCCGAGGCCTTCTGCAATCTGAATAAAAACATCTCCCTGGTTGAGAAGACTTACTATAAGCAGCCCAAGTACAAGGCAGATTCCAAAGAGGTTATCAAAGCCTGTGATACCATGAACAAGTACCTCAAGGGAACCATCACCTACAAGGACGGCAAGTATAAGCAGAAACTTACTAAAGGGGATATTTCCAAGTTTGTAAAGTGTTCCAAGGATTTCAAAGTTTCCGTGGACAAGGGCAAAGTTAAGAGTTATGTAAAGAAAAAAGTGTCCAAGACATTTAACTCTCTTGACGGCGAGATTCCTTCCGGCCTGACCGCATGGAAAGTCGATGTCGGCAGAGAGTCCAAGAAGATCATCAAGACAGTCAAGGCCGGCAAAAAGCTCAATAACAGAAAGCCTATATATGCCAATAAAGGACTTGACCGTGATGACGGCAACTTAGGACGTACTTTCATTGATATCAATATCAGCAACCAGCAGCTCTGGTATGTGGAAAACGGCAGCGTAGCCCTTTCCAGTGATATTGTAACTGGTAATGTTTCGGCAGGCCGTTCTACTCCCACAGGCATCTACAGTATTGCATACAAACAGAGAGATCATCTCATGGTTAAGTACAATGCTTTCGTACACTACTGGATGCCTTTCATCACTTCCACAGGTATCGGATTACACGATGCCAACTGGAGAAGCCAGTTCGGCGGAAATATCTATCAGTATGACGGGTCGCACGGCTGTATCAATATGCCGCCTTCCAAGGCTGCTGCCCTCTACAGCATGGTATCCGCAGGAACCACTGTTTATGTTCACTATTAATTTGGGACATCATTCGATCTGATATAATCATAAGCCCGCTTTCACAGCAAAAGGGAGATCCGACGGATCTCCCTTTTGCTTTGTCATTTATTTCATTTTCGCTATACTCAGATCTTCTTCTACTGATCCTAGTCCAGAAAATACCCGGGCAGGGAACATAGTTTGCCGAACTTCTCGTTATTGATTTCCCGCATGACATTTGTCACTGTTCTCTTTTCATGCTTGATCTTAAGGAAATCAATAATGTCATCGACTCCTTCCCCGGTGTAGGAACTGACGCAGAATATCTTCTTGCAGCCGGTAAGCTCCAGCCAGCGGACCGCCTGGTCAACATCTGCCGCCCAGTGATCGATCTTGGTGACAATACCGAAGATGTCTCTGTTAGCGTAGGGTGTGACATTCGGCGGATACAGGGAATAGGGTTCTGTAGCGCTGATGCAGACTCCGACTACGTCCGACTCGGATGTGTAGAGGGCGATAGCATGAGCCAGGTCCAGATTCTCCGCATACTCTCCGGGCATGTCGATCAGTACGTCATACTGGCTGACATACTGGGTCTTCACATAAGTGATCTTCTCGCCCCTAAGTACCTGCTTTAAAGTGGTCTTGCCGCATTCGCTTCTTCCGACAAGAACCAGCCGGCGCATATCCAGATCCTGATTGGTGTCAGTCAATGTAGTATAGTCTATGCTGATGCTGTCCTTCATCAAATCCCCCCTGCGGTCTCCTACAGACGATCAGGGCTGCGGAAGCACTGATCCATTGCCCTTGCAAAGGCATCCAGAGAATTCTTGCAGGCTGCCTCTGTACCGGAAAGGATTGCCGTAGCACAGTTATCGGAATGAGGCGGTGCATAAAGCTTGGCAACTTCTACATTGCCGCCCTTCAGAGCCTGGTCGATGGCAAACATCGCATCAACAGGTGCTCCTGAAAGATAAGCAAGGCAGGTATCTCTTGTAACGCCCAGTGTATTCTGGAAATATCTTCCCGCGCCACTGATCAGGCCGGCAAAGTAAAGTCCGCTGCCGTCTCCTGCCAGGTCATAGAGGAAGGGCTGTCTCTTTACGTAATCGTCAATGCTCTGCATAGCACTTCTTACGTCTGCCACATTGGGGCCGGAGATCATAGCAAATACAGCGCCGCTGTCCTTGCTCCATTTCACACTGGAACCGCCGTAATATGTTCCGCATGATACAACTTCAATCTGTGTTTTCTTCGAAGCATCGTCGATCGCGCAGTATAAAATATCCTGATAATCTGTGGAGATGATTCCCACACTCTCGTGTCCCTCGGGAATGTCATAGCATTTCCGCAGGCCGTCATTCAGATTAGCAATGATTTTCTGGCTGACTATGCTCTGTCTTACAACTTTTCCTGGATATCCCATTCTTTACCTCCCGTTTCATGAACCATGTGCATGTAATCAGTGACTGTGTATCCCCGGATGGCATCAGGGATCTATCAGAACAAGCAGTCCGATAAGACCCGGTCCGGTATTGATCGCCATGGATGCCACGATCTGATGGCGGAAAAGGAACTCTGCCTGAGGGATTCTCTCCTTCACCTTCTCAAGAAATGCCTCCGACTCCTTATCCGCATCGCCATGGCCGACAACAACCCAGCACTCATGCCCTTCCGCCTCCCTGGCCAAAAGGTCAAGCAGCTTTTTCTGACCGTTTTTCTTTCCGCGTATCTTGGATACAGTATAATACACGCCCTCTTCATCACAGGAAATGATGGGCTTAAGCTTCAGTGCCTCCCCCAGCATGCCGGCAACCCGCCCGATCCGGCCTCCGGCAATCAGATATTTGAGAGTATCCATGAAAAACATCAGATGCGAATCGTACCGCTTCTCCTCCAGCTTTTCACAGATTTCCTCAAACGCCATGCCTTCTTCCAGCTTGCGTGCGGTCCAGTAGGCAAAAATGCCGCTGCCGATATCAATGTTCTTCGTATCGAATACGAAGGCTCTAAGCCCTTCTACCTCCTCAGAGGCGATCCGGATCGTGTTGACCGTACTGCTGAGCCGGCTGGAAATACATATACATACCACATTTTCATATCCGTCTTCCCGGATACGCTCAAAAAGGTCTATGGCTTCCTGAGGCGATGGAGTGGATGTCTTGGGAATTTCCTCCGGAAATCTGTCATAGACGACTCTGGGATCGATGTCTATTCCGTCCAGATAGTCTCCTTCCGGATAAATGACATGAACCGGCAGTGTATAAATATTGTACTGCCTGCGGATATCTATGGGGAGATCTCCGCATGAATCCATCATAACAGCTGTCTTCTGCGCGTTCATAGTTTACTCCTTATAATCAGACTTATATGTAGTTTTGATTACTACATCCCGATGATATCATGAGCACTATTAATTGTCAACACAACCACTTTTCCCTGTTGAAGAGAAAAAGTCAGAAAACTCTTTACTGTATTTTACCATATTTTTTTTAAAATGTATCTTCCAAATGGTTTAAATCCACAATTATCATTGACAAATATCCGCCCCTGCGGATACTATAGTTGCAGGCAGTTTTCTGCCCTTTATTATAAGACAGTTAAGGGGAAACATATGAGCAGCAATCATTACAGAATCGTAGTCAAAGTAGGAACATCCACTCTGACACATGAGACAGGAAAAAGTGATCTTTATCAGATCGACAAGCTGGCACTGGTCTTATCCGATATCCAGAACATGGGGCATGAGGTGATCCTGGTATCCTCCGGCGCCATAGCGGTGGGCTCCAACAAGATGCGTCTTGCTTCCAGGCCGGATACCATCCGTATGAAGCAGGCTGCAGCAGCCGTGGGACAGTGTAAGCTTATGTTTTTATACGATAAGTTTTTCAGTTATTATAATAAAACCGTGGCTCAGATCCTTCTGAATGCCGAGGATATAGAGCAGGAGGAGAAGAAGTATAATCTTACCAATACCTTCGATGCCCTGCTTGAACAGGGTGTGATCCCCATTGTTAATGAGAACGACTCCGTCAGTTATACCGAGATTGAATCCGAGGAGCGTCTTTTCAGTGACAATGACATGCTTTCCGCTGTAGTTGCAGTCCTCTGCCAGGCGGACAAGCTGGTCATTCTCTCCGATATTGACGGCTTCTTTGACAAGGATCCCCGTTTCTACAGAGATGCCAGACTGATAGAGCGTATCGATACCATCGATGAAAGTGTCTACAAGCTGGCAGGCGGAGCCGGATCCCGCAGAGGAACCGGCGGCATGCGGACAAAGTTACAGGCGGCAGGATTAGCTACCGCCCAGGGGATCGACACGATCATCACCAACGGCAAAAGGCCGGAGGTTCTCTATGATATTATTGACGGACAATCCGCCGGTACTCTCTTTACGGGGCATTGATCATTATCTGATCGTGTAGACATTACATTTCTGATCGAAAAGGGTTCCCGAGATGAACATCATCTCTCTGTTTCCGTCTTTATAGAGCTTGATTCCTTCCGGTTCGCGGAAGGTCAGGGCGGCCGCCCCGGCGATCGTCTCGGTATTAAGGCGTTTTGTCCTAATATTGTAGGTGACGACCCTGGTCGGACGATATCTCCGGCCGCGGCCCAGAGTACGA
>CACZQE010000269.1 GCA_902783205.1 uncultured Lachnospiraceae bacterium
CGGAGGCAAACAAACGCTATGTGATCTCGGACAATCCGTCTCTGAGCATCCCATATACACTTGAATTTCCGTTGAGCGGCAACCAGGAAGGATACCGGGTAATTCTGCCCTATGGCTACGATTTGTTCAAGACACAGGGCAGCGGGCTGCAGTATATCCGCGGCGGCGCGTCCCTGCAGGAGATCGTGGTTCCCATCATCCACATCGGAGAACTCCGCGCTGCCAAGAACAAGGATGTAATCACCCCGGTTGGCGTACGGCTAAAGAGCGTAACCAGGAAGATCACCAACCGTAGTTTCGCGCTGGACTTTGAGCAGACCGAAAAGGTAGAGGGTACGAAACAAGCAATCAGCTGCGAAACATACATGGTTGATGAAGAAGGTAATATGGTGTCTGGCTCCTACACATTTGTGGCTTCTTCCTCGAGCGATGACCCGCAGGCGCGTGTCACCAGCATCCGGTTTACGCTGATGAACATCCAGTTTGATCGAAACAAACGGTATTTCCTGATCCTCCGGAACACGGAGAAACAGGATGAGTATATCGAACGAGAGCAGTTTGTCATCGATATTCTCGGCTTCCGGGTCTTTTAAGGAGGGATAAACATGGATTCATTGGACAGGAAAGCATTTGATCTCTTTTCTGGAAGAGTGGTTCCCAAAGGGGCGACCAAGAAAATCAAGAACAGCGCCAACGTACCGACCTATGTTCTTGAATACCTTCTCGGGACATACTGCACTTCCGATGATCCTCAGGAGATCGAGGCGGGAATTGAGCAGGTTAAGCGGATCTTGGCCGATAACTATGTCCGTCCGGATGAGGCCGAGAAGATCAAAGCACGTATCAAAGAGCGCGGTAATTACACTGTCATCGATAAGCTGACCGTGAAGCTGAACGAGAGAATCGACCAATACGAGGCGGACTTTCTCTTCTTGGGCATCAAGGGTATCTATGTACACCCGAAGTATGTCCGGGAGTTCGACAAGCTGTTGGCCGGCGGGATCTGGTGCATCATTGATCTGACCTATTTCTACAATGAGGATGAAAAGAAGCAGAGCCCGTTTGTGATCAATGACATTACACCGATCCAGATGCCGAACCTGGATAAGTCTGAGATCATTGATGCGCGTCCTCACTTCACAAAAGAGGAATGGATCGACTTCTTACTGCGTTCCTGCGGCATGGAGCCCACCCAGTTTGAATACCGGGTGAAGTGGCACCTGCTGGCACGCTTGGTACCGCTCATCGAGAATAATGTCAACATCTGCGAGCTTGGTCCGCGTGGCACTGGCAAATCCCATATCTATAAGGAGTTGTCTCCAAATTCCATCCTGATATCCGGCGGTCAAACGACTGTTGCGAATCTGTTCTACAACATGGGCAGAAGACAGATCGGCCTGGTCGGTCTTTGGGACGTTGTGGCTTTTGATGAGGTTGCCGGCATCAATTTCAAGGATAAAGACGGCGTCCAGATCATGAAGGACTATATGGCCTCTGGATCCTTTGCGCGTGGCAAGGAAGCCATTCAGGCCAATGCCTCCATGGTGTTTGTAGGCAATGTGAACCAGAGCGTTGATTATCTGCTGAGAACATCCCACCTGTTCGAGCCTTTCCCGGAAGCGATGATCGATAGTGCTTTCTTTGACAGAATGCACTGCTATATTCCCGGATGGGAAATTCCCAAGATGCGGCCAGAGTTTTTCACAGACAGCTATGGCTTCATTTCTGATTACTTTGCGGAGTTTATGCGTGAGATGCGGAAAGTACCTCAGACTGATGCGTTTGACAAGTACTTTCGCCTTGGTCGCTGTCTGAATCAACGTGATACCATAGCAGTCCGCAAGATGGTTTCTGGTCTTGTGAAACTCCTGTATCCCGACGGACAGTACACTGAGGCCGACATTGAAGAGATCCTGAAATACGCAGTTGAAGGCCGTAGACGCGTGAAAGAGCAGTTAAAGAAGATTGGCGGCATGGAGTTCTATGACGTTCAGTTCTCTTATATCCGCCTGTCAACGATGGATGAGGTGTTCGTCCCGGTCATTGAACAGGGCGGAGGGAAGCTCATCCCCGAGGGCGTTGGTAAACCTGGGCATGTCTTCACTGTGGCGAACGGCACAAATGGGATGAGAGGGCTGTTCAAGTTTGAGGCCACGGTGACAGAAGGGAACGGCCGCTTCGATGTGACGGGCATGCAAAGCGCGAAGGAAACCAAGGAATCTGTCAAAACCGCTCAGAACTATTTCCGTGCGAACGCCCGGCAGATCAGTGCTTCCATTTCCGTCGACAGCAGAGATTATATTATGCAGATTCAGGACTGCCAGGGTGTGGGGCTCGACAGCAACATTTCTCTTGCGGTTCTGGTTGCCTACTGCAGTTGTGCATTGGAGCGTCCTGTACTCCCGCAACTGTGTGTCTTAGGTTCTATGTCTATCGGCGGTACAATCAACAAGGTGGAGGAACTTGCATCTACACTGCAGGTAGCTTTCGATGCTGGAGCAAAGCGCGTATTGATGCCTATGAGCAGCGCTGCTGATATTCCGTCAGTTCCCGCTGATCTGTTTGCCAAGTTCCAGATTTCTTTCTACAGCAGCCCAGAGGACGCAGTTGTGAAGGCCATGGGAATCGAATAAACTATTATCTCATGACGCGATGCGTAAACGGAAAAGGGCACTGATGAAGTACATCTGATTATCGATAGTTTTTACGGAGGCATACAATGAGCATAAACTCATATCTTCAGTCCTTGGCATCAACATTGAGAGTTGTTGATTCAGAAGAGACCAAAATAGAAAAATCAATATCCACAATAAAAGAAAGGCTAATACTGTACTTCAGTACAGATGTAACTGAGATAAAGGTGTTTGGTTCTTATGATCGTGATACTATTTTGACCAGAAAATCCGATGATAAGTCCGATGTTGATATAATGATTGTTTTCATAAATCCCACTGGATACCAACCGCAAACGTTTCTGAACAGGATAAAAAAGTTCGCAGAATACTATTATTCATCATC
>CACZQE010000270.1 GCA_902783205.1 uncultured Lachnospiraceae bacterium
ATTCTCGGCATCAGCCGGCAAGGCGCTCATGACCTTGTCCGCCGCTGCGAAAAGAGTCTTTATGAGTACGAGAGCCGTCTGCATCTGGTGGAACATTTCCGCCAGATCAGAAAGATGGTGGGCCGGATCCGCAGGTGCGCGGATGAGATCATCTCCTGCGATGACAGGGAACTGGAGCAGATCAGGGCGAAAGAAATAGAAAGCCTGAGCGGACAGATCCTGGATGCATATTAAGTACCGTTTTAGGATAAGGAGATAACAGATGGCATTTGAAAGCCTTACAAGTAAACTGCAGAATATCTTTAAGAATCTGAGAAGTAAGGGACGCCTGACAGAGGCAGATGTCAAGGAAGCCATGAAGGAAGTCAGGAGGGCACTGCTGGAAGCGGATGTCAACTTCCGGGTTGCCAGGTCCTTTATTAAAACAGTTACTGACCGTGCAGTGGGACAGGATGTACTGACCGGACTGAACCCGGGACAGATGGTCATCAAGATTGTTAAGGAAGAGATGGAGAATCTCATGGGATCGGAGACGACGGAGCTTACCCTTCTTCCCGGCAATGAGATTACAGTCATCCTGATGACGGGCCTTCAGGGCTCCGGTAAGACCACCACGGCAGCAAAGCTGGCCGGCCAGCTCAAGAAGAAAGGTAAAAAACCACTTCTGGTGGCCTGTGATGTGTACCGGCCGGCAGCAATCCGGCAGCTGGAAGTTAACGGAGAAAAGCAGGGTGTGCCTGTCTTTTCCATGGGAAACCGTCTGGAACCGCCGGATATCAGCAAAGCAGCCATAGAGCATGCCAAAGCGAATGATCTGAATGTTGTCATTATTGATACGGCAGGACGTCTTCATGTCGATGATTACATGATGGATGAGCTTAAGAGCATTAAGGAAGCTGTGGATGTGACCGAGACCCTCCTGGTTGTGGATGCCATGACAGGACAGGATGCGGTCAATGTAGCCAAGAGCTTTGAGGAACAGGTCGGAATCGACGGCGTTATCCTCACAAAGCTGGATGGTGATACCAGGGGCGGCGCGGCACTGTCAATCCGGGCTGTGACCGGAAAGCCCATCCTTTATGTCGGTATGGGAGAAAAGCTGGATGATCTTCAGCAGTTTTATCCTGACCGTATGACCAGCCGGATCCTGGGTATGGGCGATGTCTTTACCCTGATCGAAAAGGCTGAGCAGGCTGTGGACGAGGAAGAAGCAAAAAAACTGGAACAGAAGCTGAGAAAGGCTGAGTTCGGTTTTGACGATTTCCTGACACAGATGCAGCAGATCAAGAGCATGGGCGGTATTGCGGACATTCTTTCCATGATACCGGGCATGAGTTCTCAGATGAAAAATGTAGAAGTGGACGAAAGTGCCATGGGAAGGATCGAAGCGATCATCTATTCCATGACACCCGAGGAGCGGGCCAATCCCGATCTGCTGAATCCATCCCGAAAGAAGAGGATTGCAGGCGGCGCAGGCGTTACCGTTGCCGATGTCAATAAGCTGTGCAAGCAGTTTGAACAGTCCAGGAAGCTCATGAAGCAGATGAGCGGAAGCATGAAGGGCAAGGGCCGGAGAAGAGGCGGCTTTGGCGGCTTCGGAGGCATGAACTTCCCCTTCTGACACCATCCGGCCGTGATCGCAAGATCTGTTTAAAGGCCGGAGATCTATCAGCAGGTAACCTGCCGGATCAAAGGGCAGATACCATAGACTATTATGAAATTTTACGAAAGAGGTGTATGAAAAATGGCAGTAAAGATGAGATTAAAAAGAATGGGAAAGAAGAAACATCCTATCTATAGAATCGTTGTAGCAGATGCAAGATCTCCCAGAGACGGCAGGAACATCGACGAGATCGGTTTCTATGATCCCAACGTGGAGCCGGCAGATGTAAGAATTGATGAAGAAGCAGCAAAGGACTGGCTCTCCAAGGGCGCTCAGCCGACTGACACTGTTGCAAGACTGCTTAAGAGTGCCGGAATCGAAAAATAATCTTCGGAGGCATTATATATGAAAGATTTGGTTAGAGTCATAGCAGCTTCGCTGGTGGACCATCCCGAAGAAGTGAGTGTCACTGAAAAAGAGACGGATAAGGCCATCATTATCGAACTGCGGGTTGCCCCTGATGACATGGGCAAGGTGATCGGCAAGCAGGGAAGGATCGCAAAAGCAATCCGGACTGTTGTCAAAGCGGCCTCCTCAAAAGAAGAAAAGAAAGTGATCGTGGATATTGCTTCCTGATCAGAATCAGGACTGTCTTTTGTCTTTTGACGAAGACAGTCTGTTTTTTACTGTGAATCCCCAGAAGAGATCGGAGAAAACATAAATGGATGATTTGTTACAGATCGGTATTATCACGGCTCCCAGAGGACTGAAGGGAGAGATGAAAGTATTTCCGACGACTGATGATAAAGACAGGTTTCTTGACCTTGAAAGTGTGCTTGTGAGCACGCCGGAGGGTATCAGGGAGATGAATATCGAATCCTGCCGGTTTTTCAAGCAGTTTGTCCTGCTTAAGCTGGTGGGGATCGATGGCGTGGACCAGGCCGAACGCTACCGCCGGTGTCCTCTGCTGGTAGACCGGGAGAATGCAGTTGACCTGGAGGAAGACGAATATTTTATCGCGGACCTGATCGGCCTTACCATCGTGGATGATTCCGGTGTGACCATCGGAAAACTCCTCAGTGTGATCGAGACAGGAGCCAATGATGTCTACGAAGTCAGGACCGAAGACGGGGGCACCATTCTGCTTCCGGCGATCAAGGACTGCATACTGGATGTGGATACTGAGGAAGGTATTATTCTGGTCCATATGATGAAGGGGCTGGCTGACTGATGAATTACCATGTATTAACTTTGTTTCCGGATATGATTACCGGCGGAATGCAGACAAGCATAACAGGAAGGGCCCTGAGCGCCGGAGTGATCCGTCTGAATGCCGTGGATATCAGAGACTATTCCTGTGATAAGCACAGGCATGTGGATGACTATCCCTACGGGGGCGGAGCAGGTATGGTCATGCAGCCGGGACCTATTTACCGGGCATATCAGGATGTGGCAGAGAAAATCGGACACAAGGCCAGGGTTATTTACGTAACGCCTCAGGGCAGGCAGTTTGACCAGGATATGGCTGCAGAACTGGCAGGAGAAGAAGATCTTATTTTCCTGTGCGGACACTATGAAGGTGTCGATGAAAGAGTTCTGGAGGAGATCGTCACAGACCATGTGTCAATCGGAGACTATGTTCTGACCGGCGGAGAACTTGCCGCCATGGTGATGATGGATGTGATTTCCCGTCTTGTCCCCGGCGTGCTTGGAAACAGTGATTCCGCGGAAAGTGAGACATTTCACGATAATCTGCTGGAATATCCCCAGTATACAAGACCGGCTGAGTTCCTGGGAAGACAGGTGCCGCCGATACTTCTTTCCGGCCACCATGCCAATATCGAGCGGTGGAGGAGGCAGCAGTCACTGCTCCGGACCCGGCTTCACAGGCCGGATCTTCTTGAAAAAGCAGACCTGACCGAAGAGGATCTTGCTTTCCTGAAAGAGAATGAATAAAAAACTTGCACGATAATAGATTTTGTGCTATTATTCTATAGTTGTGAAAAAAGGTGGTCCGCTGTTACAGATTGGTATTATGAACACCGGGTTTATATAGGAGGTCACACAATGAATGATATTATTAAGAGCATCGAAGATGCACAGCGCAAACCGTCCGTAGAGGAGTTTCATGTGGGTGATACCGTACGTGTATCCGCAAAGGTTATCGAGGGAACCCGCGAGAGAATCCAGGTGTTCGAAGGAACAGTATTAAAGCGTCAGAACGGCGGCGCCAAAGAGACATTTACAGTAAGAAAGTTCTCCAATGGTGTCGGTGTTGAGAAGACCTGGCCTGTACATTCCCCGATCGTTACCAAGATTCAGGTAGTTCGGAGAGGTAAAGTCAGAAGAGCTAAGCTGTACTATCTGCGTGACAGAGTTGGTAAGAAGGCTAAGGTTAAAGAGTTAGTTAAATAGTATCAGGTCATATCGGGGCGAGTATTTTTATACTTGCCCTGTTTTACCATATGGAGCTGATGCCGGAGGTGTCGGTTATGAAGAATTACCGCTATGTAGAGAGAAGAAACCGGATGATCCGCCGGATCGGAATATGGGTGGCAGACGTGCTGATTGCCGTTCTCCTGGCCTGGCTGGTATTCCATTTTCTGCTGCAGGCTTCGTATATACACGGTGAGTCCATGCAGCCTAAATATTATGACGGTGATATTGTGCTGGTCAATAAGCTGGAATACCGTTTCAACGGGCCTCGCAGATATGACGTCGCCCTGATCAGGATGGATAACGGATATATGGTACAGAACACAGTCAAGAGAGTCGTGGGCCTGCCCGGTGAAGAAATTCTGATCAAGGACGGTGCTCTTTATATCAACGGCCGGAAGCAGGATAAGTATTTCGGGGAGGGTATCCTCTCCGCCGGACTGGCGGCCTATACCATCAGTCTGGGCGAGGACGAATATTTCGTCATGGGAGATAATTATAATAACAGTGAGGACTCCCGGGTGGCGAATATAGGAAATATAAAAAGAAATCAGTTTGCCGGCAAGGTGGTTTCCAGGATCAGAGAAGCAGACCGTTAATCGGCTGCGGATCCGGACAGGAACACGAAGGGAAAGGAGCAGGACATGCAGTATCAGTGGTATCCGGGGCATATGACCAAAGCCAGAAGGATGATGCAGGAGAATCTGAAGCTGATCGACATCATGATTGAACTGGTTGATGCAAGAGTCCCGTCGAGCAGCAGGAATCCGGATATTAACAGTTTGGCGGCCGGTAAGGCACGCCTGATCATTCTGAACAAGAAGGATATGGCGGATCCCGATGTGACTAAGCAGTGGGAGGACTATTACAGGGAACAGGGTTTTCTTGTGGCCTCTGTGGATTCCCGAAAGAATACAGGTCTTAAGGAAGTCAGAAAACTGATCGGAGATGCCTGCCGTGCCAAAAAAGAGCGGGACAGGAAGAGAGGAATCCTGAACCGTCCGGTGAGAGCCATGATCGCCGGTATCCCAAATGTGGGCAAATCCACATTTATCAACTCATTTGCCGGTAAAGCCAGCGCAAAGACAGGCAACCGGCCCGGCGTAACTAAGGGAAAACAGTGGATCAAGATCAATAAAGATGTGGAATTGCTGGATACGCCAGGGATCCTCTGGCCAAGATTTGAAGACCAGACAGTCGGTCTCCGCCTGGCTATGATCGGTTCCATCAGGGATGAAATCCTCAATAAGGAGGAGCTGGCAATTGCTCTGATCGATTCCCTTAAATCCGGTTATCCGGGTGCTCTTGAGAGCCGCTACGGCATAAAGGAAGACCTTGAATCCATGGAAATTCTCAGGGGAATCGCCGAGAGCCGGGGATGTGTAAAAAAAGGCGGAGAGGCGGATATCGACAAGGCGTCGAAGCTGCTGACGGATGATTTCCGCGCCTGCAGACTTGGGAAAATCAGCCTGGAGAAACCGGAGGCTTAACATATGCGCGAAAGAAACAAGTTTGAAAATAACCCGGAAATCCGGGAAGGCGGCCGCGTTGAATCGAGAAAGCGGCAGAAGGTGGCTATGAAAAAGGAAATCAGAGGAACCCTGATCTACATGATCGCCGTGTTCATGATCGTAATGCTGGTACTCCGCTATGTGGGACAGAGAACAGTCGTGGATGGGGATTCCATGGAGACAACACTGTCTTCCGGTGAAAATCTGATCATGGATAAGCTGTCTTACAGATTCCATGACCCCGAACGCTTTGATATCGTTATTTTTCCGGGACCGGAGGAAGCTACCGGCTATTCTCCCTATTATATCAAGCGGATTATCGGCATGCCGGGCGAGACTGTACAGATTAAGGACAGCAAAGTCTGGATCAACGGAGAGGAACTGGACGAGGATGTATATTCCATCGACGGCATGACCATTGCCGGTGACAGCGGGGAAGAACCGTATACCCTGGAAGAGGATGAATACTTCTGCCTCGGGGATAACCGGCCGGTCAGCTATGACAGCAGATATCTGGCTGTAGGACCCGTGTCCAGGGATGAACTGATCGGAAAAGTCTGGATCCGTATCTGGCCTGTGACCAGATTCGGTCCGGTAGAATAGGGTGATTCCATGAAGTCCGCCGCAGAGATCAGAGAGGAACTGAAGGCAGCCTGCTCCCGGGAGGAGCTTGCCGCCTTTATTTCTGCCTATAAAGAAGACCGGAGAAAAGGCGTCCGTGATATGACCGCCCGGGCAGAGAAGAAGATAAAGGCCCTGGACCGGGAAATGAACCGCCTGGAAGAAATGTGCCGTTACGAAAAAGAGTATGGGGATTATGACATAATCTGCGGGATCGACGAGGTCGGAAGAGGACCTCTGGCCGGACCGGTGGTAGCCGGTGCCGTCGTCCTGCCCCGGGGAGCAAGAATCCTTTATGTCAATGATTCCAAAAAGCTTTCTCCCGGCAAGAGGGAAGAACTGAGCGAGATCATCATGAAGGAGGCTTTGACATATGGCTTTGGCATAGTCGGCCCCGAGAGGATTGATGAGATCAATATTTTAAATGCCACCTATGAGGCCATGCGGCAGGCAGTGGGAAATCTTTCCTGCAGGCCGGATATTCTGCTGAATGATGCGGTGACCATACCGGGTCTTTCCATGCGCCAGGTGCCTATCATCAA
>CACZQE010000271.1 GCA_902783205.1 uncultured Lachnospiraceae bacterium
GCCCATGTAGTATACGGAGAGGCAATGGCCATCCTGGCCGGAGATGCCCTGCTCAACTACGCTTTTGAAACAGCCTGCAAGGCATTCAGGGGTGACGGGACAGACTTGAGAACAGCAAAAGCTCTTTCCATCCTTGCAAAAAGACCAGGTGTTTTCGGCATGATCGGCGGTCAGGTTGCAGATGTGGAGCATACAGGAAAAGAAATGTCCTACGATACACTCATGTATATCCATGAGAATAAGACAGCTGCCCTGATTGAATGTGCCATGACCATAGGTGCTGTACTGGCGGGAGCCGGACCGGCTGAGACAGATACAGTAAAGAGCATTGCTCATGATGTGGGGATTGCTTTCCAGATCAGGGATGACATACTGGATGTAATCGGTACTGAGGAAGTGCTGGGAAAACCTGTCGGCAGTGACGAAAAGAATGCCAAAACCACTTATGTCACCTTCAGGGGACTGGAACAGGCCGATGAAGACGTACACAGACTTACGGAATCCGCCGTGGGAGCATTTGACAGTCTGGGCAGGGAGAATCCTTTCCTGCGCAGCCTCCTGATCGAACTCTGCTCCAGACAGGCTTAGGGAGCAGGAAGAGATATGGGCGAGAGCAAAGACAGGGAAAGGCTGGACAGGTACCTGGTAAGAAATAAGATCGTGTCTTCCAGGGAGAGGGCCAAGGAGATGATCCTGGCCGGTCAGATCCTCTTAGACGGCTGCCCGGCAGTAAAGCCTTCAGCCTTGATAGACCCTGAATCCCCGCCGCATGTCCGGGTCATCGGAGACATTTTAAAGTATGTATCCAGAGGCGGCCTGAAGATGGAAAAGGCACTGGAATGTTTTCCGGTCAATGTAAAGGACAAAGTCTGTCTTGACGGAGGCGCATCATCCGGAGGCTTTACGGACTGTATGCTGATGAACGGTGCAGAGAAGGTATTTGCCGTGGATGTTGGAAGAGGCCAGCTGGACGGCAAGCTTCTTGCCGATCAGAGAGTTATATCCATGGAAGGGACCAATCTCCGTGATCTGACACCGGACATGCTGGGAGAGAAAGTGGACCTGATCAGCGTCGACGTATCCTTTATTTCCCTTACAAAGGTCCTGCTTCCTTTAAAATCCTGCCTTAAGCCCGGCGGACAGATGATCTGCCTGATCAAACCTCAGTTTGAGGCCGGCAAAAACCGGGTGGGCAAAAAAGGGGTTGTAAAAGACTCCGGGGTCAGGAAAGAAGTCATTAAAAATGTCATTGCATTTGCCCGGTCCATAGGATTGTGCGCAGAGGGTCTGACCTACTCGCCGGTCAGAGGGCCGGAAGGAAATATAGAATTTTTACTTTATCTGACATACGATACAGAATCTTCGGATCTGCCCGGCAGGGTCGGGGATGAAGAGATTTCCCGTATTACAAAAGAGGCAGAGCAGGCGCTTTCCTCCGGAAAAAAATCATGAATAAGTTTTTAGTAATCACAAACAGAAAAAAGGACAGTCACCTGGAACTGACAGAGCAGATCCGCTATCACCTGACCATCCACGGGGCCCAGTGCCATGTGTTCGATGACTACGGTCCGGAAATCGATCTGCCGTCAGCAATACCGGAAGGCACGGAATGCATTCTTATAATAGGGGGGGACGGGACGATCCTGGGAGCCGCGAGAGCACTTGTGGAAACAGGTATTCCCCTTCTTGGCATCAATATGGGAACCATGGGATTCCTGGCGGATGTGAAACCTTCTGCCCTGGCCGCTGCCCTCAACCGCCTGCTGGCGGATGATTACCGGATTGAGGAGCGGATCATGCTGTGTGCGGATGTTTTCCGGGACGGGAAAAAGATCTGCCATTATCTTGCTCTCAATGAGATTTATCTTATGAAGGCAGGAGTACAGACCACTGTCGGACTTCAGATCCGGATTAATGACGTGGCATTTGATTCTTATATGGCGGACGGTGTGATTGTCTGTTCCCCGACAGGATCAACAGCCTATAATCTGTCCGCGGGCGGACCTATCATTAATCCGACCTGCAAGAATTTTGTGATCACACCGATCTGTCCGCATTCTCTGACAGCAAGAAGTGTGGTACTGTCAAAAAGCGATATAGTTTCGGTAATCCTGGAATCGGGAAGAAACCATAACGATAACAGTGCGATCGTCTGTTACGACGGCCGTATCGGAGAGACCATGCACCAGGGAGACAAGGTCGTGATCTACCGGGCGGGTGTTGTAACTCCCTTTGTAAAAGTAGGGGAAGTAAACTTTGTGGATATACTTAAAGAAAAGATGCTCCGCTGAATTTGCTGCTTAAAAAAAATAAGGAGAAATGGAAATCATGAAAGGAAAAAGACATCAGAAGATCCTTGAACTGATCGGCCAGTACGATATTGAGACACAGGAAGAACTGACAGGCATGCTGCAGGAAGCTGGTTTTTCCGTAACCCAGGGTACTGTATCAAGGGATATTCGTAATCTGAATATTATGAAAGTGACAGGAAAGAACGGAAAACAGAAGTATGCGGTTTTCGAGAGGGAGGATCTGCACATTTCCAGCAAGTACAGACGTGTTCTCTCAGAAGGGATCCTCAGGATGGATCCCGCCGGAAACATTCTTGTCATCAAGACTGTATCCGGAATGGCCATGGCCTGTGCTGCGGCCATTGATTCCATATCTCTTAACGGTATTGTCGGCAGCATTGCCGGAGATGATACCATTTTTTGCGCCATAGCAGAAGAGTCTATGGTAAATGACGTGATCAGCGATATGAATCAGATTATTCATTCCGTAAGCTGACATGTCCCGGAGGTCCATATGCTGATTAATCTTCATGTGAAAAATCTGGCACTGATTCGTGAGAGCGATGTTGATTTTTCACAGATGCTGAATATTCTTACGGGTGAAACCGGCGCCGGAAAATCTGTCCTGATCGGTTCCATCCAGTCCGCCCTGGGAGGAAGGATTCCCAGGGATATGATCCGTCCGGGCGCCGACAGTGCCCTGATTGAACTGGTTTTTCATACTGAAAGTCCGGCAGTTAAAAACATGCTGGCTCAGTTTGACATCCCCTGGGAGGACGGAGAGGTCATCATATCAAGAAGGGTGACCAGCCAGAGAGTAATCAATAAAGTAAACGATACCACCATCACGATCGGACGGCTGAAAGAGCTGGCACCTCTCCTGCTGGATCTGAGCGGCCAGCATGAAAACCAGCTCCTCCTTAAGACAGAAAACCACAGACGCATACTTGACAGCTATGCAGGTGAGTCTCTTCGCC
>CACZQE010000272.1 GCA_902783205.1 uncultured Lachnospiraceae bacterium
CAGATTCCCCATCGTTTTTTTGTCAGAAAGCTTGAGGAAGAAGGAATCCATCTGCCGGGTGAGCGCGGTTATGGCGTGGGCATGTTTTTCTTTCCCGTGAGAGACCTGGATATGCGGCAGGCCAGATCCATGTTTGAGATCATTGTGAGAAAAGCGGGGCTTACAATTCTGGCCTGGAGGAAAGTGGACTGTGTGCCTGAAGTGCTGGGAGCCAAAGCAAGGGAATGCATGCCAAACATTTATCAGGTCTTCATTAAGAGACCTCCTCACATAAAAGAGGACCTGGACTTTGACAGGATGCTCTATATCGTCAGGAGAGAGTTTGAACAGAGTAATGTAAATACATATATACCATCCCTTTCCTGCAGAACCATTGTCTATAAAGGAATGTTTCTGGTCGGGCAGCTGCGGACTTTCTTTAAAGATCTGCAGGACCCGGATTATGAATCCGCCATCGCCATGGTGCATTCACGCTTTTCCACCAATACCATGCCCAGCTGGAACCGGGCCCACCCCAACCGCCTGCTGGTTCACAATGGAGAAATCAATACCATCAAGGGAAATGCAGACAAGATGCTGGCCCGGGAAGAGACAATGCATACCGGCCTTTTTTCCGAGGAAGATATGACAAAGGTTCTTCCGGTCATTTCCCAGAGCGGCTCGGACTCAGCCATGCTTGATAATGTCCTGGAGTTTCTGATGATGAGCGGAATGGATCTTCCCCTTGCCATGACCATTATGCTTCCGGAACCATGGGATCATAATGAGACTCTGACCCGGGAAGAAAGGGATTTCTATCAGTATTATGCCACTATGATGGAACCCTGGGACGGGCCGGCTTCCATTCTTTTCTCAGACGGAGATGTCATGGGCGCTATTCTGGACAGAAACGGACTCCGTCCTTCAAGATACTATGTAATGGATGACGGGAGACTGATCCTGTCATCAGAGGTCGGAGTCCTCCCCCTCCCGGAAAAGCACATCATTAAAAAAGAGAGACTGCATCCCGGAAAGATTCTTCTTGTAGATACAAAAAAGAAACAAATCGTCTCGGATGAAGAAATAAAAGAGAAATATGCTTTAAGCAAACCTTACGGCGAATGGCTGGACAGCAGGCTGGTAAAGCTTAGAGATCTTCGAATTCCCAATAAAAAGGTGCCCCGGATCAGCCCCGAAGAAAGAAAGCGTCTGCAGAAGGCTTTTGGATACAGCTGGGAAAACTATCATGAGAGCCTTCTGTCTATGGCACTTGACAGGAAGGAGAGCATCGGGTCAATGGGAGTCGACACACCGATCGCTGCTCTTTCTGACCAGTATCAGCCGCTTTTTTACTACTTCAAGCAGCTTTTTGCCCAGGTGACTAACCCGCCTATTGATGCCCAGAGGGAGGAAATTGTAACCTCGAGGACAGTGTATGTCGGTAAGAACGGAAATCTTCTTGAGGAAAATCCGGCCAATTGCCAGGTGTTGAAGATCCACAACCCGATCCTTACCGATCTGGACATGCTGAAGATCCTGAACATGAAGAAAGAGGGCTTTAAGGTGGCCCGGATTTCTATCCTTTTCTACAAAACAGCTCCTATGAAGCGGGTATTGGACCATCTCTTTGTAGAGGTGGACAAGGCTTATCGCGAGGGGGCCAATATACTGGTTCTGTCCGATCGGGGGGTAGACGAAAACCACGTGGCTATTCCTTCACTCCTGGCGGTAGCGGCAGTTCATAAACATCTGGTGGAAACCAGAAAATGTACCGCCATGTCCCTGATTCTGGAATCGGGAGAACCAAGGGAAGTACATCATTTTGCTGCCCTGCTGGGATATGGCGCATCAGCGGTCAACCCTTATCTTGCCCATGCGACGATTGCCCAGCTGGTGGAGGAAGAACTGCTGGATAAAGATTACTATGCAGCGGTGGAAGACTATGATAACGCTGTTTTGTTCGGCATTGTGAAGATTGCGTCCAAAATGGGCATCTCTACAATTCAGTCTTATCAGGGAAGTAAAATATTCGAGGCAATCGGCATTTCAAAAGAAGTGATTGATGCCTACTTCCCGGGGACTACAAGCAGGATCGGGGGTATCAGCCTGGAAGAGATCGGTCAGGCAGTAGACAGGCAGCACAGTAAAGCCTTTGATCCGCTGGGAAGGAATACAGATCTGGAACTCACGTCAGCAGGAAGACATAAAAGCCGGAGCCAGGGAGAACATCACCGTTATAATCCCCGGACGATTCATATGCTTCAGGCGGCCACAAGAGAAGGAGACTATAAGAAATTTAAAGAGTATACAAAGATGGTTGATGCCGGGGAGTCCGGTTATCTTCGCAGCCTGCTGGAGTTCAGACTGTCCGATTCACCGGTTCCGTTATCCGAGGTTGAAGATGAGAGATCCATAGTTAAACGCTTTAAGACAGGCGCTATGTCCTACGGATCCATTTCAGAAGAGGCGCATGAGACCCTGGCTGTTGCCATGAATCGCCTGCACGGGAAGTCCAACAGCGGAGAAGGCGGAGAGAGCGAGGAGAGAATTCTATCTGCCGGAACTGAAGATGACAGGAGTTCTGCCATCAAGCAGGTAGCCAGCGGGCGATTCGGTGTGACCAGCCGCTATCTGGTTTCTGCCAGGGAAATACAGATTAAGATGGCCCAGGGTGCAAAACCCGGCGAAGGAGGTCACCTGCCGGGAAGAAAGGTGTATCCCTGGATCGCGAAAACAAGGCATTCCACGCCGGGGGTCAGCCTGATCTCACCTCCCCCTCACCATGACATTTACTCAATCGAGGATCTGGCCCAGCTGATCTATGATTTGAAAAACGCCAATAAAAATGCCCGTATTTCAGTCAAGCTGGTATCGGAAGCCGGTGTGGGAACCGTGGCTGCCGGCGTGGCAAAAGCCGGCGCGGGTGTTGTTCTCATATCCGGCTACGACGGAGGGACAGGGGCGGCGCCCCTTTCTTCCATTCACAATGCAGGCCTGCCCTGGGAACTTGGCCTGGCGGAAACCCATCAGACCCTGATTGCCAACGGACTCAGAAATAAAGTGGTGATCGAGACAGACGGCAAGCTGATGAGTGGAAGAGATGTGGCTATCGCGGCGATTCTCGGCGCGGAGGAATTCGGATTTGCCACAGCTCCGCTGATCACCATGGGATGCGTCATGATGAGGGCCTGCCAGTCTGACACCTGTCCCATGGGAGTGGCAACACAGAATCCCGAATTGAGAAAACGTTTTTCGGGAAAACCGGAATATGTCGAGAACTTTATGCTCTTTATTGCCAGAGAACTCAGGGAAATCATGAGCATGCTGGGTGTCCGGTCAGTGGATGAACTGGTGGGAAGGACAGACCTTCTGAAAAAGAGAGAGGATCTAAGTCCCAGAGAAAAAGAAATCGATCTTTCCGGTATCCTGCTGGATACTTCCTGTCATGACCGGGATCAGGTCATTTTCAGCCCGGAACATGTGTATGATTTCGGCCTTGAAAAGACAAAAGACGAGAGTATCCTGCTTCAGAAAAAAGCTGTCCAAAAGGCCATTGACAAAGAGAAAGCAGCCGGAATCAGTGTGAAATTAAGAAGTACGGACAGGACATTCGGTACCCTGCTCGGTGCCGAGATTACCAGAAAACACCCTGCCGGGATGGAAGAAGACACCATTACGATCAACTGTTCCGGATCCGGCGGGCAGAGCTTCGGGGCCTTTATTCCCCGGGGCCTTACGCTGAAGCTTACGGGTGACAGCAATGACTACTTTGGAAAAGGACTGTCCGGCGGCAAACTGACAGTCCAGGCTCCTCCGGACGCAGGATACGATCCTCATGAAAATATCCTGATCGGTAATGTAGCCCTTTACGGAGCAACATCGGGCAAAGCTTTCATAGCCGGCATGGCGGGTGAGAGATTCTGTATCCGGAATTCCGGCGCTATTGCTGTAGTGGAGGGCGTCGGTGAACACGGATGTGAATATATGACAGGCGGCGTGGTCGTAATTCTTGGAGAGACAGGAAAGAACTTCGCGGCCGGTATGAGCGGAGGAATCGCCTATGTCCTTGATGAGAAAAACCGGCTCTATAAGAACCTGAATAAAGAGATGGTCACTATGGAAGCGGTGGAGCATAAAAACGACCTGAATGAACTTAAGACGATTCTCGAAGAACATGTGGCCGGCACAGGCTCTGCCAGGGGAAAGGATATTCTGGAACATTTTTCGGATTACGCCCCCATGTTTAAGAAAATCATTCCTACAGATTATAAGAAAATGCTCAAGGGAATTGCAGGATTCCGGGAACAGGGCGCGGACCAGGAGACAGCTGAAGCCCTTGCCTTCCGGGCTTTTGTAGAAGGAGGAGAAGACTGATGGGAAAGACAAGCGGATTTCTGGAGTATCAGAGAAAAGACGGAAAAATCAGGTCTGAGGAAGACCGGATCAGAGATTTCAAAGAGTTCCATGGCAGTCTTTCACCTGAAGAGCAGAGAAGACAGGCGGCCCGCTGTATGGATTGCGGAATTCCTTTTTGCCAGGCGGGCGTCACCATATCCGGTATGGTTTCCGGATGTCCTTTGCACAACCTGGTTCCTGAAATCAACGATCTGGTATACCGGGGAAAGATGGAGGCGGCCTATCACAGGCTTGCAATCACCCACAGCTTTCCCGAGTTTACCAGCCGTGTCTGTCCCGCCCTCTGTGAGGCGGCCTGCACCTGTGGTTTTGGCGACCTGCCTGTTTCCAGCAAGGAAAATGAGAAAGCGGTCATTGATTATGCCTTTGCCCACGGTCTGGTTCGGGAAGAAAAGCCCGCAGTCCGTACAGGAAAGAAGGTGGCTGTGGTGGGCAGCGGTCCGTCAGGTCTTGCGGCTGCCCAGATGCTGAACCGCCGGGGTCACGATGTGACTGTTTATGAGCGGCATGACCGTATCGGGGGCCTGCTTCGTTACGGTATTCCCAATATGAAGCTGGACAAGTCCCTGATCGACAGACGGGTAAACATGATGGAAGAGGCCGGGGTAAAATTTGTCCTCAATACAGATATAGGAAGGGATCTGCCCGCGGAGAAACTGATGGAGGATTACGACAGTGTTGTGCTGGCATGCGGGGCTTCCGAGCCCAGAGACATCAAGGTGCCGGGCAGGGATGCCGCAGGGATCAGATTTGCTGTGGATTTTCTGTCCGAGGTAACAAAGAGTCTGCTGGACAGCGATTTTAAAGAGATGCCTGAAGCACTGGCAAAAGAAAAAGACGTAATTGTAATCGGCGGTGGAGATACCGGCAATGACTGCGTAGGAACCTGTATCCGTCTGGGGGCCAGGAGCGTTACCCAGCTGGAGATGATGCCCAGAGCATCTGAGGAAAGGCTGCCCTCCAACCCCTGGCCGGAATGGCCAAGGATTCTTAAAACTGACTACGGGCAGGAGGAAGCCATATGGAAATTCGGGAAAGACCCCAGAATCTACCGGACAACAGTCAAAGAATTCCTGAAGGATGAAAAAGGATGTCTGAAAGGCGCTGTCCTGGTCTCCCTGGAAGCAGTAAAAGATGAGAAAACGGGAAGAATCCTCATGAAGCCTGTAGAGGGGACGGAAGAAACGGTGGCGGCAGACCTTGTACTGATTGCCGCAGGATTTCTTGGCAGCGAAAGATATGTGACAGAAGACTTCGGTGTGGAAACAAATGCAAGGACCTGTGTAAAGACAGAGCCCGGACTGTTTGCGACGTCCAGGGACAAGATCTTTGTGGCAGGAGATATGCATCTGGGCCAGTCTCTGGTGGTGCGGGCGATCGCAGAAGGAAGAAATGCGGCAGAAGCTGTAGATGAGGCTCTGATGGGACAGTGAGAAAGTGTGATAAATATGAAAGCTGACAGAAAACTGGTTTTGGAAGACGGGACAGAGTATGCCGGACAGGGATTCGGAGGAAGAAAATACTCTGTCTGCGAAGTCGTTTTTAATACATCCATGGCAGGTTACCAGGAAATCGTTTCCGATCCTTCCTACACGGATCAGGCCATAGTTATGTCCTATCCTCTGATCGGCAACTACGGAATAGCCGATGA
>CACZQE010000273.1 GCA_902783205.1 uncultured Lachnospiraceae bacterium
AGAATGAAATGCAGATCCCCAAGCTCGTGAAGATCGTTGTCAACATGGGCGTAGGTGACGCAAAAGATAACCATAAAGTGCTGGAAGCTGCTGTGAAGGATATGGAAATCATCACAGGACAGAAGGCCATCATCACAAAGGCGAAGAAATCCGTAGCTAACTTCAAGTTAAGAGAAGGTATGTCCATCGGATGTAAGGTTACACTTCGCGGCGAGAAGATGTATGAGTTCGCAGACCGTCTGATCAACCTGGCTCTTCCGCGAGTACGTGACTTCCGCGGTGTGAACCCCAACGCATTTGACGGCAGAGGCAACTATGCTCTTGGTCTGAAAGAGCAGCTGATCTTCCCCGAGATCGAGTACGATAAGGTAGAGAAGGTCAGAGGTATGGATGTAATCTTTGTTACAACCGCACATACAGACGAAGAAGCCCGTGAATTACTGAGATTATTCGGTATGCCTTACGCGAGATAAATGGAGGATTTCTAATGGCTAAAAAAGCAATGAAAATTAAACAGCAGCGCAAGCAGAAATTCTCAACCAGAGAATACACACGCTGCAGAATCTGTGGTCGTCCCCACGCATATCTGAGAAAATACGGAATTTGCAGAATCTGTTTCCGTGAACTGGCATACAAGGGCCAGATCCCGGGAGTAAGAAAAGCAAGCTGGTAAAAGAGGAAGGAGGCATACGATTATGACAATGAGTGATCCTATTGCTGATATGCTTACAAGAATCCGTAATGCAAATATCGCAAAACATGACACAGTTGATGTTCCGGCATCAAGAATGAAAACTGCTATCGCCGAAATCCTCTTTAAAGAAGGCTACATCAAGAGCTATGAGATCGTAGAGGACGGAGGGTTTCAGACAATCCGTATCGAGTTAAAGTACGGCGCAGATAAAAACGAGAGAATCATTTCCGGCTTAAAGAGAATCTCCAAGCCCGGACTGAGAGTATATGCAGGTACAGAGGATCTTCCGAGAGTACTCGGCGGACTCGGTATCGCAATCATTTCCACCAACAAGGGCATCCTGACCGACAAAGAGGCACGTAAGGCCAACGTCGGCGGCGAAGTGCTCGCATTTGTATGGTAATCTAAAACCTGAAAACAGAAAGGGAACTGATCCCTTTCCGACAATCTAAGGAGGTACGATATGTCACGAATTGGTAAACTGCCGGTTGAGATCCCTGCAGGCGTTGAGGTAACGATTGGGGAGAACAACTTTGTGACAGTAAAAGGTCCCAAGGGAACACTTTCCCAGAATGTTCCCACAGAGATGGACGTGAAACTGGAAGGTAACACTGTAGTAGTAACAAGACCCAGCGATGTCAAGAAGATGAAATCCTTACACGGCCTTACAAGAACACTGATCAACAATATGGTTGTCGGCGTTACAAAGGGCTACGAGAAGGTCCTTGAGATCAACGGCGTAGGCTACAGAGCACAGAAGCAGGGCAAGAAACTTGTTCTTTCCCTGGGATATTCTCATCCTGTTGAGATGGAAGATCCTGAAGGCGTTGAGTCTGTATTAGACGGCCAGAACAAGATCACCATCAAAGGTATTGACAAGCAGAAGGTCGGCCAGTATGCGGCTGAGATCAGAGACAAGAGAAGACCTGAGCCGTACAAGGGCAAAGGTGTCAAGTATGCTGATGAAGTAATCCGCCGCAAGGTTGGTAAGACCGGTAAATAATAACAGGAGGGAGTAAACATGATTAAGAAGAAATCAAGAAGCGAAATTCGTGCGAAAAAACACAGAAGACTTCGCGGCCGCATCAGTGGAACAGCTTCTACTCCGCGTTTGGCAGTATTCCGCAGCAATAAGCACATTTACGCTCAGATCATCGACGATACAGCAGGACATACACTTGTATCCGCAGGAACAACTCAGAAAGAAGTTGCAGCTGATCTCGAGAAGACCAACGATGTTGCAGCAGCAGCACACCTGGGCAAAGTGATCGGAAAAAGAGCACTGGAAAAAGGAATCGATACTGTAGTCTTTGACAGAGCAGGCTATATCTATAAGGGTAAGATCAAAGCCCTTGCAGACGGCGCCCGCGAAGCAGGACTTAAGTTCTAGGCAAGGAGGATATGGCATGAAGCGTGAATTAATTGATGCGAGTCAGTTTGAGTTAGAAGAGAACGTCGTTGCAATCAAGCGCGTAACCAAGGTAGTTAAGGGCGGACGTAACATGCGTTTCGCAGCACTTGTGGTTGTAGGCGACAAGAATGGCCATGTCGGTGCAGGACTTGGAAAAGCAATCGAGATTCCTGAAGCAATCCGTAAGGGCAAAGAAGATGCAATGAAGAAGCTTGTAAAGGTTCCGATCAATGAGACAGGTTCCATTCCTCATGACTTTATCGGAAAGTTCGGCAGCGCTGAGGTTCTGTTAAAGGCTTCTCCCGAAGGTACCGGTATCATCGCAGGCGGACCTTCCCGTGCGGTTCTGGAGCTTGCAGGCTACAAGAACATCCGTTCCAAAGCCCTTGGTTCCAACAACAAGCAGAACGTGGTACTTGCTACGATCGAAGGCCTTAAGAATATCAAAACTCCGGAGGAAGTTGCAAAACTCCGCGGCAAATCAGTTGACGAGCTGTAATAAGGAGGAGAAAAAATGGCAGATAAGTTAAGAATAACACTGGTTAAATCTCCGATCGGTGCAATCCCGAAACAGAGAGCAACTGTAAAAGCATTAGGACTGCGCAAATTAAACAAGACAGTTGAGATGCCGGACAACGACGCAATCCGCGGCATGATCTGGCATGTAAGACATCTCGTTAAAGTTGAAGAAATCTAATTGCAGGTAAGGAGGCAGAATCCATGGATTTATCAAATTTACATCCTGCTGCAGGATCCAAACACAGTGATTCCTTCCGCGTAGGCCGCGGTCATGCATCCGGAAACGGAAAGACAGCCGGCAGAGGACAGAAGGGACAGAAATCCCGTTCCGGCGGTAAGGTAAGAGTTGGCTTCGAAGGCGGCCAGATGCCTTTATACAGAAGACTTCCCAAGAAGGGCTTTAAGTGCATCAACACAAAGAAGATCATTGCCATCAACGTATCCGAGCTGGAGCGTTTTGAGGCAGACAGCGTCGTAACCATCGATACCCTCATTGAAGCAGGTATGGTCAAGAACGTATTCGACGGCGTTAAGATATTAGGAAACGGAGACCTTTCCAAAAAGCTGACCGTGCAGGTGAACGCATTCTCCAAAGGTGCGGTCGAGAAGATTGAAGCTGCAGGCGGAAAAGCTGAGGTGGTATAATTGTTTGATACTCTTAAGAATGCTCTTAAGGTAAAGGCGATCAGACAGAGACTTCGCTTCACACTGCTTATCCTTGTTATCACGAGACTGGGCTGCCAGTTCCCCATTCCGGGGATCGACAGCGCCCAGATCTCCAAATACCTGGATACACTGCTGGGGGACTCCTTCAACCTGCTGAACTCTTTCACAGGCGGATCCTTTGAGTCGATGTCACTGTTTGCACTGAACGTCACGCCGTACATTACGGCATCCATCATCATGCAGCTGCTCACAATCGCCATTCCCGCTCTTGAAGAAATGTACCGGGACGGCGAGGACGGCCGCAGGAAGATGAACAATATTACAAGAGTGGTAACACTTGGTCTTTCCCTTCTGGAAAGTACCGGTCTTGCGATCGGTTTCGGAAGACAGGGAATCCTGACCAACTTTACACCTCTGATCGTGGTCGAGATGATCGTGTGCCTGACTGCAGGCTCCATATTCATCATGTGGCTGGGTGAGCAGATCACGGATAAGGGTATCGGAAACGGTATTTCCATTATCCTTCTTATTAACATCGTATCCCGTATGCCCGGTGATCTTTTCCATCTCTATGAGAAGTTCATCAAAGGCAGACAGATCGGTGATATCGTGATTGCGACAGCCATCATCCTGTTCGTAATAATAGGAACGATCACACTGACCATCCTGCTCAACGACGCTGAGCGCAGGATTCCGGTTCAGTATTCAAGAAAAATTGCAGGAAACAAGCAGATGGGCGGCCAGGGTTCTGTCCTGCCGATCAAGGTTAACACAGCAAGTGTTATCCCGGTCATCTTCGCTTCCTCCCTGCTCCAGTTCCCGGTAGTCATCAAGCAGCTGACAGGCGCCAACCCCAAGGGAGCGGCAGCTTTCTTCTTCAACTGCTTAAGCCAGTCCAACTGGTGTAATCCCAACAACTGGGCATACTCCATCGGTCTGGTCTTCTACCTGATTCTTACTGTGTTATTTGCTTACTTCTATACATCCATCACATTTAACCCGATGGAGATCGCAAATAATCTGAAGAAGCAGGGCGGCTTTATCCCCGGTATCCGCCCGGGCAAGCCCACTACAGACTACCTGACAGCTATACTGGGCTATATCATTTTTATCGGTGCGATCGGCCTCTGTATCATCTGCGTGATCCCGATTTTCTTCAACGGATTTTTCGGGGCAAATGTTTCCTTCGGCGGAACATCCATCATCATCGTATGTGGTGTTGTTCTGGAGACATTAAAGCAGATCGAATCCCAGATGCTGGTACGTCACTACTCCGGATTCCTGACCGAGTAGGAAAAAGGCTGTATTTCAGCCGGAAACAGGACAAAAATATAAGAATGTTTCATTGAGAACGGTTGTGTCTTACAAAGTCACAGCCGTTTTTTTATGTTTTTGTAATAGTTGATGTTAATAATTTTGAAAGAATTAACAAATTTTCGACAGATTGTTAAGAAAAATACACCAACCACTTGTGGTATAGGGAAGGAAAAAATACAAGTTATAGTATTTTTATATAGAAAAAGCAATTATATGTAGAAAAAACTAGGCAATTTTATGATTTGTCTAGTTGACATATAAAAACCAGTCTGATATTTTTATATTAGTTGTGAGTAGACTAACGTAATAAAAACTTAAGAATTTTATTAAAAAAGGAAGAAACATGAATTTACTGGACAGAATCTCAGATTACGTTACGAAAGCAAAACAAAATAGCGAGTTCTGGAAAAGAACTGTATTCTCATTAGCAGCCGTTGTAGTATTTGTAACGACATACGTCATGATCCTGCCTGCGATCACGCTGGATAAGGACCATTCTGCCCCCCGAAAGGGTATTTATCTTGAAGATAAGGATATGACTGTCTCAGAAGACGGTGAGGCGGTCTATCATGCCGCCTCGGCGGATAAGCGCTATGAGGTTTCCGTGAAATACGGAGAAGGATCTTCAGCGGAGGATTCTGCTGACTTCAGAATTCGTGAGATCGGATCGGAGGATTCGGTATTCCGCGCTTACAGGAAAGAACTGACTTCCCGTATTGACGGCAAAGACGGCAAGAAAATCCTTTCCATGCAAATGTTCGATCTGGAGTCTATTGACAGTAAGGGAGAGGAATCCTCTTCCAAAGGAAAGGCTGAGATTACTGTCACTTATAATCAGGCAGCGAAGATAGGAGAAGACTGTGAAATTCGCGCTTTCTCAGGTGCCTCCGCATCAAAAGCAGCCTGGATCAAAGCCAGCCTTGTCCGTGACGGGGATTCTGTCAAATCTGTTACTTACGAAACAGAGCAGGAAGGCCTGAGCGGTATCGTGATCATCGGCAGCAGCGATAAGGCTGCAGAGGATGCTGCAAGCGCGGATGATAAGAAGTCTTCTGACGAAACTGCAGCTGAGGGGCAGACTGTGCCCTCAGAAGAGACCACGACAGAAGGCGTTTCTGAAGAAACATCTGAGAAAACAGAGGGCAAAGATGCTAAAGCTGATTCGGACAAAGAAGCAGCGAAGGGCACAGAAGGCACTCTTACTGCATCCGGCTCAGACTATACTGTTACTCTGTCTTACGGAGAGGACAGCGGACTGCCTGCGGAAGGGGCTTCCCTGAAAGTATCGGAACTGGATCAGAAGTCCAAAGCATATAAGTCCTATATGGAAAAGGCAAAGAACTCCTTTGGAAAAGATAAGGAGATCACCCATGCCAAACTCTATGATATCTCTATCATGGTGGACGGGGAGGAAGTGGAACCGAAAGCACCTGTACATGTAGAGATCCAGGCAAAGGAAATGCCTTCCGAAAAAGAAGGCGACATCAGTATGGTTCATTTCCCGGATAAAGGAAAAGCGGAAATCCTTGACGACAAGGATGTGGAACTGAAAAAGAAAAAAGATACCGTAAAAGGAGTGGAATTCGAAGCAGACCAA
>CACZQE010000274.1 GCA_902783205.1 uncultured Lachnospiraceae bacterium
ATCTCTTCTTTGGTCACATTAGTAGTGGAAATAACCTCTCCATTCAGCCTGGACACAACGGTATAGTCAATATCTGCATGCGTATTTGTTTTCAGGTAATAGCTGCCGCCATCATCTATAATCTGGTCCCGTTCCCTGTCTGAGATAATAAGACCTGCTGCGACAGCAGCCGCTTTTGCCAGCGGATTTTCAACAGAATTGCAGTAAACATCGTAGGAATAGAATATAGTCCTATTATTCAGATTTGCGATGAGATCATACGCTTGCTGACTCGGCCAGATTGTAAAAGTAACTTCATAAGTATACCCATCTTCCAACATATAATCATTGCCGAATGCCCATGTAACTTCTTTTTGAGTAACCCCATCTACCTGAGTCTCAGCAAATGAAGCCTGATTTATCTTAACCGGATCATCACTGCCGGGAAAATATACAGACAATGTATTGTCATCATTATTCTTTTCAATTCTCGCCTGTGAACCTTCTATAACAGTTTTAATTGTGTTGCCCTGTTCATCAGTAGTCACATTATACTTGCAAATAGTATATCGGAAATCATCTGCGTATCCATTTACCAGCGCAGTAGAAGATAGTTCTGTTATTCCGTCATGAATCGTGACTTTTTCATAGCCGAGGTCTTTTCTGATCTTGTTTAAAATCTCCCTCAGCCGCTCTGTAACCTGGCTTGTATTTGTTGCATTAAACCTATGTTCATCAATGTTAACGCCTCCATTGTACGCATATTGGATCATCTTTCCAAGATAATCTCTTGATTCATCACTGTTTTGACCAGTTGAACCATAGGCAAATACTCCATATACCTCATAGCCTTTTAAAACAGACTCCCTCGCTTCATCACGTGCAGCAAGATAACATCCCTCTCCTTCGACATAAAACATCGGGTTTCCATTACTATCTAATTCCCAATACTGAGACGGACCGCCATCCGTAAAAAACAGCACATAAGTAGGATCATCATCTTTGGTAAGTTTATTTACATTTGCAAAAGCCTGTGCCCAGTTTGTGCCTTTTGAAGTATTTAAACCAGACAGATACTGCAGATAAGTGCCTGTTATCACACCACCAGTATTGTTCAGTTCAGTGCTCGATATAGCGTCACCCGTATACGTGCCTACTTTATCTGCAAAATCATTGTAACTGGTTGTCCACTCCTCGCCGTCAAATGTAATTGTTTTTGCATTTTTATCAAATGCTATTAACGCAAGCTGAACGGAATCAGAATCTCCGCTCGTCTCATTAATTTCAAGCAGACTCTGTGCAAAGTCTTTAATCGCCTCCTTGCCTCTTTGAAGTCTTGTCTTTTTTGTCTCTCCCTGAGGTGCGGTGGGTTCCAGATTCTGAACCATACTACTGGATGTGTCAAAAACAACGATGACATTCGCATGAGGATTGTCAGCGATATGTTCAGCGCTTCCTGTCACTCCCAGAGTCACATCATAGGTTCCATTATTATTGTACTGCACATCTTTTTCAGTTTTAATCTTATCAAGATCCTCAGGATCTATATTGCCTCCGCCCTGACCACCGGAACTGCTTTCAGGCACTTGATCATATACGAGATAATAGTCATAAATATTATCCGTAGTTGTTCCATGACTAGCGTAGTTTTCCCAAGTCTGCGGGGCTGTTCCAGCATTATACCAATCGCCGCCTGCTTTATCACTGTTTGTATAATAGGCATAATACTGTATTGAATTATTACTCCATCTGAGCTCATTTTTAATTATTGTATGAGAATTGGAATTATTACTGCTAAGATCCTTATATGTACCCCTGTGGGTATTACTGAGTGTATATCCTTCCTTTTTAAAGTCACTTAAATCAAGCATGCCATTTGCATCAAAGTGCAGGATTCCGGTATTCGCATTACTGATTGTAACATTCCCACCATCAATGCTTGTTCCGTTATAAGTGAATCCAGACAATTCATTACCATTTCTGTCTATAAAGTGAAGCGTAACTTTTTGTCCTGCTCCCCAATTAATCGTATATGTTGAAAAACTATCGGTGACGAACTCAGCGACTGCCTGCTCATTTTCGACCTTAATGGAACCAGTGTCGCCAATTCCTGTATCTGCAACCTTAATGGCCGTAAATTCATCCTTATTTCCATCTTCTTTACTGACAATATGGCAAACTTCCATAGTTTTCTGAAGAAGTTCCTTATCGACGCCTTCAGGTAACTGCTTCATCAAAATACTGACAGATACCTCTCCTGCCGGTTCTACTATGTTCCCTTCGCTGTCAAAAATAGTGATGTCCAACGCACGCATTGAGACTGCAACATTGTTCATTTCAGGACTATTTGAGGAATCTGCAGCCAGCGGTTCTTCACTCTCTGAATCTACAATTGTATTAGAATCATCCATATCTAAGGCAGCGTCTGTATCTGACTCATCTGTATCAGCCTCAGAAACAGTATAGGAAACGTTTTTCCCCGATTGAATTAATGCTTCTTTTGCCTGTAAGAACTCGGGACTGCCTTCTTCCAGTTCAGTAACGATAAGTCTCGAGCCTTCCGGAATTTGGGCATTTTTGTCATAAGTCACAGTAACCTCAAATACCTCACCGCCGGCACTCATGACCATGGTTTTAAGCTGCGAATCCGTCACCTTGATCTCAAAAACTTCTCCAGTTTTCATTGTAATAATCAAGGTTTCTTCTGTATCAAACGGGCAAATGGAAATCAGAGCCCAGTCACCGGCATCTGCCGTCTGTGCGTTGACCTCTGCAATCTGCTCTTCTGTCAAATCTCTGCTGTATTCGCACACCAGACCAAGGCCGTTCCTGATCGCCCCTACCGTCGTATTGTCTTCTATTTTACTGATGCTCAGCAGTTCCGGAGTGCTGAATTCTATATTCTTCACATCCGCCACAAATTCTCTTGTTGCATCACTCACTTCGACATCATCCAACGTCAGAGTCTTACGGACCCTTCCTGTATTCTCCGTTGGTTCAGCGCCCAGATCTTCGCTCCGGGCAATACCTTCCTGGCCCTCCTGTTCATCAGAACGTTCTATACTTTCTGGTGTTTTCCGAATACCAGTAACCTCCCCTATATTTTCAGATACAACCTCTTCATCCCGGGATCCTTCCACCCCCGTGATCCCCAGAAATTCCACGAGTTGACTGAAGGATACATACCCGCCGCCTGGAAGTGTAAATTCATACTCCTCTCCATCTACTTCCCAATGGAAATCCACCGTATAAACCACGCCGTAGACAGAGAAAGACTCTGCTTCGAAACGGACTTCGGTGCCGGGAACATCCTCCTGAGTGTCATTC
>CACZQE010000275.1 GCA_902783205.1 uncultured Lachnospiraceae bacterium
CCCATTTTCTTCATAACTTCGTCCATGATTTTAGCCATCATTTCATCTTTCATTGAATTATACCTCCATTAATAATTGATCAGACTAGGGCTAACTTTATTGTGGTAAGATCTTCTCAACGTCATTGTGCGGTCTCGGGATTACATGACTGGAAACAACCGTACCAACTTTGTCAGCAGAAACCGTGCCGGCATCAACTGCTGCCTTAACAGCTCCTACATCACCTCTAACCATAACTGTAACCAGTCCGGATCCGATCTTCTCGTATCCAACGAGAGTTACGTTTGCTGATTTAACCATAGAATCGGCAGCTTCGATTGCTCCAACTAATCCTTTGGTTTCAATCATTCCTAAAGCTTCTTTCTGCATAATTGACCTCCTTATAAAGTGTTGTTCTGCCAGTGGTTGGGTTGGTTTTTGGCAGACTTTCCTTTGGTTGATTTACAGGATAAATTAATTATATAGCAATTTCCACAAAATTACTTGGCTTGTACATATAATTTTTAGTTTTTAGATACATTTGAAGTTACGAGTCGGATATTTTCCCATGATACTTTGTTGACATTAAACACAAGAATAGTTTGCACAAAAACAGGTAAAAATTGAAACTATTTTGCTATCTTATCAAGGATCTTGCTGATATCATTCGGCGTAACTTTTCTCGGATTGGCCTGAGTACATGCATCTGCCATCGCCCGGTTAATGATCTCGTCACGATTTGCCTCGAATTCCTCAAGACTTATGCCGCATTCCGTGATACACCGGGGTCTGTCCATATACTTCATAAGACGGTCGATTTCTGCCAGAAGGTTGGCAATACCGATCTTTGGTGTCGATGCAGGCAGCCCGATGATCCTGGCAATCGCCTGGTATTTCTTTGCAGCGTCCGAGCTGTGTTTTGCTGCCTCTCTTGCCACGTCGGCGTTAAATTCGATAACCGGTACCAGCACAAGTGCGTTGGCCCGTCCGTGCGGAATATGGAAGATTGCGCCCAGGGCATGGGCAATTCCGTGGTTCAGTCCCAGGTTTACAAGACTGAACGCCATTCCTGCAAGGCAGGACGCTCTGTGCATTTTGTCTCTTGCCTTGATGTCATATCCGTTGCGGTAAGCCCGCGGCAGGAATTCAAACGCCAGCTGCAGCGCCTTTTCCGCCAGACAGTCGGAACAGTCACTGGCCGTTTCAGACACATAGGCTTCGATAGCGTGGGTGATAACGTCCATACCCGTGTCAGCTGTGATAAATGGCGGTGCGGATTTTACAAGTTCCGGATCAAGGATGGCAAGATCCGGCATCAGAGACTCGTCGATCAGAGGAATCTTCTTCCCTGTCTTTGTCTCGGTAACAACCGCAAACTGTGTTACCTCGGATCCTGTACCGCTGGTGGTCGGGATGGCGATCAGTTTCACATCCTTCGCCGTCGCGCCTTCCTGTGCTTCATCCACCCGCTTTGCCATGTATACGATTGCCTTGGCAGCATCAATTGACGAACCGCCGCCAAGGGCTACGACAATATCGGCGTCCTTGTCAGACAGGAAATTGATACCCCTCTCAATCAGATCCATGGGCGGATCCGGGATTACCTCGCTGAACACGGAAACCTGACTGCAGTTGCGCAGCTTCTTGATGATCTTGTCCGCCATGCCGGAATCGACCATAAACTTGTCGGTAATCAGCACAGCGTGAACGTCTTTGAAGTCGAGCAGCGCATCGATGGCATCCTCACTGAAGAGAACTTCCGTGGAAAGCTTAAATCTTTTCATATTCTCCCCCCTTTCTTACTCGGTATTTTTCTCTATACTCAGATGGCGTAAGTCCTGTTTTCTTTTTGAAGGCCTTACTGAAATAGTTGGCCTCGTTGTACGCCAGATCCAAGGCTATGTTAAGCACGGGGATTTCAGTATTGACCAGCATCTCCTTGGCAAGATCCATCTTGCGGTCGGTCACGTAGGTGATAAAGTTCACGCCCATTTCCTTCTTGAAGATCTTGCTGAGATAGTAGGTGCTGATATTAACGTGGTTGGCCACGTCTTCCAGGCTGATCCCCTTCTTCAGGTTGCGCTCAATGTAGTCGACGACGGAACTCATGCCGTTGTCGGAAAGCTTGCCCTTTAAGTTCATTTTATCAAAGAGAATGTCCACCATGCGGACCACTTCATTGAACGCATCATGTTTATTATTATAAAGAAGATACTTTATCTTGAGCTTCTCGCGCTGGACGACAAGCTCATTGGTGTCATCAATCCCCATTTCATCGGCAATCCGGACGATGGTTTTTGCCACATCCTGCAGTCTTTTGGAGATAACATTGACATCCCGCTCTTCTAAGTATAATTGGTCAACGTATTCCCGTAAAATGTCAATTGACGCCTTATATGAGCATTTTTTTAATTCAAGCTCAAAGCGTGTCAGCAATTTATTACCCCTGTCACTTTCGCCGCTTTCACCCAGCCTTCCGCCGAAGGCTTTTACGGATTCCAGGAGAGTTTCCTTCCGTATGGGCTTGAGGAGAAAATCATCCACTTTCAGCTTGATAGCCTTATGTGCCGTCTGGAAATCATCGTAAGCCGTGGTGATGATGATCACCGCTTTCGGATACTTTTTCCGGGCATATTTGATTACCTCAATCCCGTCCATGCCGGGGATGTTGATATCCACCAGCATGAGGTTGACCTCCTTGCTGTCCAGGATCTCCACGGCCTCGTAACCGCTTTTTGCCTCTCCGACGATTTCCGTATCGAGCAGGTTTTCTTCCAGGAAGATTTTCGTCGAAGTTCTTTCCAGTTCTTCATCTTCTACAATTAATATTTTATACACTGTGTAACCCTCACTGATTATTTGTCATAATAGACAGGGACTCTGATTGTTACCTTGGTTCCTGCTGACGGTTTGTTCTCGCTTTCTATGTCAAGCGCATATTCATTTCCGAAGTAATGAATCAGGCGTGAATTTACATTGTAGAGACCCACAGCCCCCTCCGTGCTGTTCTTGTAGGCGTCGCCCCGGAGGACACTCATGATCTTGGACGCGGACATGCCGTCTCCGTTGTCTTTTACGACAATGGACAACACGCCTTTTTTCTCTGAGGCCGATATGTCCACAAATCCGCCTGCCGCCTTGCTTTCCACGGCATATTTGATGGCATTTTCCACCAGGGTTGTCACGGACATGAAAGGTACTTTTACCTTCATGTACTGTTCCGGCACGTCGATCATATACTGTAGACGGCTTCCCAGCCGGATTTTCTGGATCTTGAGATAATTCTGCACATGGTCCATCTCGTCAGACAGAGGCGCCAGAGGGCTGCTGCTCTTTCTGAGTATATACCGCATCATGTCCGAGAAGGAGTAGATCACATCCTCCGTCATCTTGGCGTTCTCAAAGAATGCCAGCCTCCCGATGGTGTTGAGCACATTAAAGAGAAAATGCGGATTGATCTGATAATGCAGGGCCTTCAGCTCGATGTCGCGGAGGGACTTCTCCATCTCGATCCGGAGCTTCTCCTCCTTCATGATCTTGTAGTCCTTTTCCCTCAGCTCTGCCTGGACTTTGTTGTTGTATTCTTTTTCTACGGAGTAGTTATAGCTGTCGTAGAGTATCTGGGCCACTGCCTTGATCTTTTCCACCGACATTTTCCGTACATCACCGTGAAGCTTTACCAGTTCCGGATCATCTTTCCACTCCTGGGTAAGGGGCATGACAGGCTTCAGGTCTTCCAGGTCCGTACTGGTAACCTGGCCGGCCTGGATCGATCCGAGATGCTGTCCGTTGACCGTGATCGGAATCGAAAAGTCGATCAGTCCGGCATGGCAGATATATACCGCTGCCTTTCCGCTCTTTTTTGCCTTTCTTCCTCCGCAGGCATCACAGTAAAAACATCGCTCGCGAAATGCGGCTGTCTTACGGAACTTCTGACAAAAAGGCGTGAAATTACTCATTTCCGTTATGGGGGTGCCATCGCAGTCCACCGTGACGAATGCAAGATCCGTCGCCTTTGCCCAGTTGTCCTGCAGAGTCTGCAGTTCGGAGACGTTTACGATGTCCCTTATATCTATATTTTTATTTCCCACCAAGTTTGATTCCTCCAATGGCCTGCTCTGCAGTTACCTTTTCTTTCTTTTCTTTTTAGTCAGATATTTATAAGCCATATCCGCGCAGGAAGCCGCGTCTCTCGTATAGGCGTCAGCGCCGATTTCCCTGGCAAGATTCTCATCCATATGGTAGCCGCCTACCATGATGTAGACATTTTCCCGCACGCCGCGGAATTCAAATTCCTCTATAACATTGCGCATGTCTTTTGCCGTGCCGGGCATGATCCCGCTAAGGCAGACAATTTCTGCCTTGCTGGCCATGGTCTCGTTGAAAAAACGAAGGGGCGGAACATTTACCCCCAGATCCACCACCTGGATATTGTTGCCCGCCAGCATGAGCTTGACCAGGTTCTTTCCCATGTCGTGCAGGTCTCCGTTTACAGTGCCGATCACAGCCGTGCCGACCTCCTTCACTTCATGCCTGCCTGTGTACCTGTGAAGTGCATCAACTCCCTGATCCAGCGCTCTGGTAACACACAATATCTCCGGCACTCCGATTTCTTCTTTTGAGAAACGTGCGGCCAGTTCTTCCATACCTGCCAGGAAACCCTCCTCCAGAATCATCCGGGAAGAAGCCCCCTCTTCCAGCGCAATTCTGATCAGTTCTGTGACCTTTTTACTCTGCCCTTTTTTCAGAGCTTCCTTAATCTCATCAATGATCCCCATAACGCCTCCAATAATACCTACATTTAGCTGACTATATTCTATACTTTATTGCAAAAAAAAGCAAATTATTATCGATAATTCACAATGTTTTTTTCTGCTTTAATCATTTTTGCCAATTTTAAATTCATTTTTACCCCTGATTTCATAAAGTATTTTTATTTTTTTGCCCCGAAAGATAAAAAAAAGTCTTACAGACAGGTCATTTTCAGTCCTGTGCTGTAAGACTCTAAAAAAGCGTACCAAAAAAATACGGTTATTGAATTATCTTGGCAGTTCAATCTTTCCGAGATGCCAGATATCGTCCACATATTCCTGTATGGTTCTGTCGGAGGAGAACTTTCCAGAGCAGGCTGTCTGCATCATGGCCATTCTCGCCCAGCGCTTCTCATCGCGGTAAGCCTCATCGATCCTCTTCTGTGCTTCTTTATAGGAATCAAAGTCTTTCAGGGTGAAGTACATATCCTGGTCAAGAAGGGCATTGTAAAGATCTCTGAAAAGCTCAGGGTTCTCAGGGCTGTAATAGCCGTTCACCAGCTGTGTCATTACCTGGCGGACATCCTGGTTATGATTGAAAATGTCTCTGGGATTGTATCCGCCGTGCTTTTCAAAGTTCATAACCTCTTCAGCGGAAAGTCCGAAGATAAAGGCATTCTCTTCTCCTACTTCTTCCACGATCTCCACATTGGCTCCGTCCATTGTTCCGATTGTCACAGCGCCGTTGAGCATGAACTTCATGTTTCCGGTACCGGAAGCTTCTCTGGAAGCAGTGGAGATCTGCTCGCTGACATCCGCTGCCGCAAATATGATCTCCGCGTTGGATACCCGGTAATCTTCAATAAAGACAACACGGATCTTGCCCTTGATGGACTCGTCGTGGTTGATCTTTTCCGCAACGGAATTGATCAGCTTGATGGTCAGCTTGGCCGTCTTGTAGCCGGCTGCCGCCTTTCCGCCGAAAATAAATGTTCTGGGCACGATATCCATATCCGGATGCTCTTTAATCTGGTTATAGAGATACATGACATGGAGAATGTTCATCAGCTGGCGCTTGTACTCATGCAGTCTCTTTACCTGGCAGTCAAAGATGGACCGCGGATCTATGATCACGCCGTTGTGCTCCCTGATGTAGTCGGCCAGGCGGACCTTGTTCTGGTATTTGATCTGCATGAATTCCTTCTGGCACTTCTCATCATCCACATAAACCTTGAGGTTGGCAATATGGGGCAGGTTGGTGATCCAGTCGTCACCGATCTTGTTGGTCACCCAGTCAGCCAGCAGGGGATTACCGTGAAGAAGGAATCTCCTCTGTGTGATGCCGTTGGTCTTATTGTTGAACTTCTCGGGCATCATCTCATAGAAGTCATGCAGCTCTCTCTTCTTGAGGATCTCAGTATGCAGTCTTGCCACACCGTTGACGGAGAAACTTCCCGCGATAGCCAGGTTGGCCATGCGCACCTGTCCGTCATAGAGGACAGCCATACTGCGGATCTTATCCTGGTTGCCCGGATACCTTTCCTGGATCTCGTTGACAAAGCGTCGGTTGATCTCCTCGATGATCTGGTATACACGGGGCAGGAGCCTTGAGAAAAGCTCGATGGGCCACTTCTCCAGCGCCTCGGACATGATGGTATGGTTGGTGTAGGCACAGGTCTTTGTTGTCACTGCCCATGCCTCATCCCATTCCAGTCCTTCCTCGTCTACCAGGATACGCATCAGCTCTGCTACAGCCACGGTCGGATGGGTATCATTCATCTGGAATACTACCTTCTCGTGGAGTTTCCTGATATCGTCATGGGTGCTCTTATATTTCTGAATGGCACGCTGAATGGAAGCGGAGATAAAGAAGTACTGCTGTTTCAGTCGCAGCTCTTTACCTGCCATATGGTTGTCATTGGGGTAGAGGACCTCGCTGATGGTGCGGGCCAGGTTGGTCTGCTCCACTGCCTTCTGGTACTCACCTTTGTCAAAGTCTGCCAGACTGAAGGTATTGACAGCCTCGGCATCCCAGATACGCAGGCTGTTCACGACATGATTGCCGTAGCCCACGATGGGCATATCATAAGGCACTGCCATAACGCTCTGGTATCCCTTCTGGACAAATTTCGGCCTTCCGTTCTCGCCCGGCTCCACATCCACGTAGCCGCCGAACTTGATCTCCACGGCATACTCCTCACGCTTGAGTTCGAAAGGATTGCCGTTTTTAAGCCACTCGTCCGGTACCTCGATCTGATATCCGTCTTTGATCTTCTGCTTGAACATACCGTAGTGATAACGGATGCCGCAGCCGTATGCCGGATAATTCATGGTTGCAAGAGAATCCAGGAAGCAGGCTGCCAGACGGCCCAGACCTCCGTTGCCAAGAGCCGCGTCAGGCTCCTGGTCCTCGATCAGGTTCAGGTCAAAGCCCATCTCGGAGAGTGCCTGGGAGATTCCCTGGTACTCGAGGAGATTGATCATGTTGTTGCCCAGTGCCCTTCCCATAAGGAACTCCATGGAAAGGTAGTAAACCATCTTCTGATCCAGTCTGTCATATGCTTTATGGGTCTCGATCCAGTTATCGATGATCTCGTCCTTGACCGCATACGCGACTGCCTGATACACCTGCTGGGGTGTGGCGTCCTCTATATTACGGCGGAAGAGCATCCTGACCTGGGCCTCGACCTCTTTCTTGAATTTCTTCTTTTCAAAACGTTTTTTCTTAACCAATGCAGTTTCCTCCTTGATTATTTTCGTTTGACGCCAAGCGTTACCTTCTCCCCGTTGATGTTCCACGCTTTTACATACCCTTCATTTACGTCAAACTTCACTTCGTCGGCCAATACATCTTTAAGAATTTCTGTCCGGTGCGTTGTCATAATCTCGCAGATTCTGCTGCTTCCGCTGACACTGACCTCGATATGGTCTGTCACTTCAAAGTCCGCCTCTTTACGCATGGTCTGAACTTTACTGATGATCTCTCTTACAAAGCCTTCCTCGATCAGTTCCGGCGTCAGATTAGTGTCAAGTACGACTGTCACACCCCTGTCTGCCTGTGATACGAATCCTTCCTTCTCCGATGATTCGATCAGCAGTTCTTCGGGAATGAGCTCAATATTAGCATCATTTATGGAAATTGTCAAAAATCCTTTTTCATCCAGCTCTTTTTTCGCAGCGCCGCCGTCCAGTTCGGAGAGGGCTTTGCGGATGGCTCCCAGGTTCTTGCCGTACTTGGGTCCCAGGATCCGCATCTGCGGTTTAAATGTGTAACTTGCCAGGTCGGAAATGTCATCCTTGAACTCGACATGTTTCACATTCAGCTCTTCTTCGATGATCTGTGTGTAGAACTCATCCAGGCTGCCGGGTGCGCTGACGTACATAGTACCAAGAGGCTGACGGTTCTTGAGACCCGAAGCGTTTCTTGCGGCACGTCCCAGCACGACAATGGACAGGACCTCATCCATATGCTCTTCCAGTTCCCTGTCGATCATGGACTCGTCCACTTCGGGGAAGCTGCAGAGATGGATGCTGACCGGTGCTTCCGGATCCACGCTGCGCACCATATTCTGGTAAATGTCCTCCGTGATAAAGGGGACCATGGGCGCTGCAGCCTTGGAAACAGACACCAGAGCTGTGTAGAGGGTCATATAGGCATTGATCTTATCCTGCTCCATGCCCTCTGCCCAGAAACGTCCGCGGCAGCGGCGCACATACCAGTTGCTCATCTCGTCAACGAAGCTCTGCAGGGCTTTGGCAGCTTCCGGGATCTTGTACTGGTCAAGGCTCTCATCCACGGTGCGGATGCAGGTGTTGAGTCTGGACAGGAGCCACTTGTCCATTACGGACAGATTTTCTTTGTCCAGGCTGTATTTTGTGGGATCAAATTTATCGATCTCTGCGTAGAGGATGTAGAAAGCGTAGGTATTCCAGAGGGTACCCATGAACTTTCTCTGTCCTTCCGTCACTGCTTTTCCGTGGAAACGGTTGGGCAGCCAGGGGGCACTGTTGGAGTAGAAGTACCAGCGGATCGCATCCGCGCCATAGCTTTCAAGAGCCTCAAAGGGATCCACAGCGTTTCCTTTGCTCTTGCTCATCTTCTGTCCGTTCTCATCCTGTACATGACCCAGAACGATTACATTTTCATAGGGCGCCTTGTTGAAGAGAAGGGTCGACTCTGCCAGAAGAGAATAGAACCATCCCCTGGTCTGGTCCACTGCCTCGGAGATAAACTTGGCCGGGAACTGTTCTTCAAATGTTTCTTTATTTTCAAACGGATAATGCCACTGTGCAAAGGGCATTGCGCCGGAGTCAAACCAGCAGTCGATTACTTCCGGCACCCGGTGCATGGTCCCGCCGCATTCCGGACAGGTGACGGTCACCTCATCGATATAGGGTCTGTGCAGTTCCACTTCCGCCGCCTCCGGGCGTCCGCTTTTTTCTGCCAGTTCCTGACGGCTTCCGATGCAGTCCATAAAGCCGCAGCCGTCACAGGTCCACACGTTCAGGGGTGTGCCCCAGTAGCGGTTCCGGGAAATACCCCAGTCCTGGATGTTCTCCAGCCAGTCTCCGAACCTTCCTGTTCCGATTGTCTTGGGAATCCAGTTGATGGTGTTGTTATTGCGGATCAGGTCATCCTTGACTGCTGTCATCTTGATGAACCAGGACTCCCTTGCATAGTAAAGGAGCGGGGTGTCGCAGCGCCAGCAGTGGGGATAGTCATGTTCAAACTTGGGTGCCGCGAAAAGAAGGTCTCTTGACGCCAGTTCTTTGATCACTTCAGGATCGGCGCTGACAGCTCCGTTTGCCATCTCTTCTTCCGTCGGTTTTGCCCGCATGCCCGCGAAGGGTGTCTGGGGTCTCATCACGCCGTGTTCGTCCACCATCTGGACAAAGGGCGCGTCATATTTTCTTCCGATCCGGGCATCGTCTTCACCAAATGCCGGCGCAATATGTACGATACCGGTACCGTCTGTCA
>CACZQE010000276.1 GCA_902783205.1 uncultured Lachnospiraceae bacterium
AAGTTGACGTAGTATTATTTTCGGCTTATAATAGAAAAACTGAGATTTTAAGGAGAACTCTGATGATCGAAATACGGAATCTTACCAAAAAATTCGGAGACTTTACGGCAGTTGACAATCTGAACCTGACCATTGAGACAGGAGAGTTTTTCGGTCTGCTGGGACCAAACGGAGCCGGAAAGACTACGACCATAAGCATGATGTCCACAGTTCTTCTGCCTACCCGTGGAGAGATCCGTGTTAACGGCGAGGTCCTGAACCGGAGGAATTCGGTACAGAAAAGGAAACTTGCCGTGATTACCCAGGAGTATTCTATGCGGCAGGATATGACCATGGAAGAAGTCATGGAGTACCAGGGAAGACTTTACCGGATGAAGAAAGCAAAGATCAGGGAAAAGACCAATGAGCTTCTGGAGTTTACAGACCTGATCGACTACAGAAAAAGGGTGGTCCGCCATCTTTCAGGTGGTATGAAGCGAAAGCTTATGATTTGCCGGGCCCTTATGATCGACCCGGAGATCATTCTTCTTGACGAGCCGACAGCGGGTATGGATGCCCTGTCCCGCCGCCAGATGTGGTCATTGCTCCGCCAGATTAATGATCGAGACCTGACTATCATTCTGACGACCCATTACATGGAAGAGGCCGAGTCCCTCTGTGACAGAGTGGCCCTGATCAATAAAGGGAAGCTGGATATAATTGAAACACCTCAGGGACTGATTGAGGAACTGGGTAAATACGCTGTAGATGAGACAAGAGAGGGAAAGCTGGTATCACGTTTCTTCAGTGAAAGAAAGGATGCCATCGAATACCTGTCCTCACTGGGACAGGAAGGACAGGAGGCGGTCTTCCGCAATTCCACACTGGAAGATGTGTTTGTGGAGCGGATCGGAAGCAGCCTTATGAAGAGATAGATAATTATGGGTATTATTACAGTACTTTGGGAAAAATGGACAGAATTTAAAAGAGACTTTTACAAGATTACACTTGCGGCAATGATTTCTCCCCTGATGTATCTGATTATTTTCGGAATGGGAATCCAGACAACTTCCCACGGGGAACCCTATCTGAATTATCTGATCCCCGGTATCGTGGCTATGTCCACCATGACGGGAAGCTTCAGTGCCGTCGCCCAGAACATGAGTGTTCAGAGGCTTTATGAGAAGGCCCTGGACCAGGTCATGGTTTCTCCCACACCTCTGTGGCAGTTCATTGTAGGGCAGATCGTGGGAGGCGCTTTGCGCGGCATGTATGCCGCAGGTGTTATCCTGCTTCTGACAATGTCAATCCGTACGGGACTGATCTTCAATGGAATCTCTTTCCTGATCCTTTTTCTGAACGGAACGGTTTTTTCAACGATTGCCCTGACCCTGTCATTTCTGGCAAAGAGCTATTCGGACGCGCCCAAATATAACTCCTACATTATCGTGCCCATGTCTTTTCTGTGTAATACATTCTTTTCCACGGATCAGATGCCGGCGGGATTCCGCCATGTAATTCAGATACTGCCCCTGTCGCAGTGCAGTGCCATGATCAGGAGTATTGCCAACGGAGAGACCCCTTCCTACGGGGGCGTATGGATCATGCTGGCATACCTGGTGGTTTTTTCCACCATATCATTTATATTCATATACAAAAAAAAGAATCTGTAACGGCGGCTACAGATTCTTTTTTTATATTTACATTTGATTAAGAATTAAAAATGTCTGTGACGGCAGATGGCGACTCCGTATGAACCGGGACCGACATGGGCGGAAATACTGAAGGAAAGCGGATTATAGTAGCTGTGATAGCCCGGGAGGGTTTTCTCAAGCATGGCAAGCCACTGGTCTGCCTCCTCATCACTGAGACCGCCTCCGGCAACAGCGATAACGAGTTCCTCCCTGTCATAAGCGGCAAAGCGTGTGGCAAGATCTTCCTGGATGGCTTCAAGCATCTTGGAACGGGCGCGCTTCATGCCTCTAACCTTGGCGAAGGCATCAAGCTTCTCTCCCTGTATGGTCAGGACCGGCTTCAGATTCAGTACGGAAGCGATGGCAGCGCCTGCCGGAGTGACCCGGCCGCCTTTTTTAAGGAATTCAAGGGTGTCCACGGTAATATAAATACTGCTGTCATGCATTCCTTCCAGGAGGGTATCACGGATTTTTTCCCCGCTGTACCCTGCGAAAGCCATCTCACGTGCTTCCAGTACAGATTCCCTTAAAGTCAGGGAAATCTGATGATTATCCACTACATAGACCGGATGGCCGTAATCTTCAGCCAGGCCGGCAGCTGCAGCACATGAACTGCTCAGCCCGCTGGACATGGGAATATAGACGATTTCATCGTAGCCTTCTTCTATGATACGGTCCCACTGGTCCAGAAGATCTCCCGGAGAGGGCATGGAGGTTCTGACATCAATACCGGATGTGAGAGCCCCGAAAAACTCTTCATCCGTAATATCAAGTCCTTCCCACCGGACCTGTTCATCAAGGAAAACCGGCATGGGCATAAGAAACAATCCCAGTTCCTTCGCCTCGGACGGGGTGATGCCGCTGTTACTGTCGGTAACAATTGCTGTTTTCATATCTTATATCTCCTAATAATCATTTATCATAACGGCTCATATTTTATCATTAAAAGGGCGGGATGTCCATACAGGATACAGGACTTTTTTTATGACTTCCGTAAAGAAAAGGCGCTGACCGGGTCCGGGGGTCCTGAAATTTCTTGCAAAAGGCCCCGGATTACTATAAAATCGAAAGAAAGTATGAATAAAAAGGAAGCCCCGTCAGGGGAGACTGAATGTATAAAACATGAACACACCAGCAATCCTGAATAATAAATATTATCTCTATCTGACAGAGTTTTTCGCCGGAATGTCGGTCATGGCGGTAGAACTTGGAGCCAGCAGACTTCTGGCTCCTTATTTCAGTTCCTCCCAGATCGTCTGGACCATCATTATCGGCACGATCATGATCGCCATGGCTCTGGGAAATGTCATCGGCGGCAGGATGGCAGACAAAAATCCCGATCCGGACAGGCTTTACCGGCGGATTCTGATCGCTGCTCTGTGGATCGCGGCCATTCCCGTGGCGGGAAAATATATCATCCTGGCTATAACCGGCCTTCTGATCGTAACCGTGAATACAAATCTTCTGATCTGGGCGGCCTTTATTGCCTGCATGGTCATCTTTGTGTTCCCCCTCTTTCTTCTGGGAACGGTCACACCGTCTTTAGTAAAATACTGTATGGACAGCCTGGATAAGAGCGCCTCCGTGGTAGGAAGACTGGGCGCCTTTAATACGATCGGCAGTATTATCGGCACATTTATACCGACTTTTCTGACTATCCCTGCCGTGGGTACTTCGGTTACATTCCTGATCTTTGCAGCCATTTTACTGCTTCTGGGTATCCTTTATTTTATCAGTGCCCGCAGGGGATGGAAACTTGTCCTGATCAGTGTGATCCTCTTCATTATCTGCGCTATTCTGGGACATAAAGACCGCTTCGCCTTCTGGGACAATACCATATCCTATGAGGGAGAGTCGGTATATAATTATCTGCAGGTCCGGGACACACCCGAATCTACCGTTATGGCAACCAATGTACTCTTTGGAGTGCAGTCCATCCGCATGAAAAACGATTCTCTTACCGGTATGTACTATGATTATGCTCTGGCGGCTCCGGTCATGGCGGATGTTCTTTCAAAAGACGACGCTTCCCTGCTGATCCTGGGGATGGGAACCGGAACTTACGCTTCCCAGTGTGACCGCTATTTTCCTGAGATGCGTGTGGAAGGTGTGGAAATCGATGATAAGATAACCTGGCTGGCGCATCAGTATTTTGCCCTGCCTGAGGACATTCCTGTGACCACCTATGACGGCCGGGCCTTCCTGAACGTCTGTGACCGCAAATACGATGTGATCATGGTGGACGCATACCAGGATATCACTATTCCCTTCCAGATGAGCTCCAGGGAGTTTTTCAGTCTTGTAAAGAGCCATCTGACAGAGGACGGGGTGATGGTTGTCAACATGAACATGCACAGTGACAGGGATGATCCGGACAGTATCAACACCTGCCTGTCAGATACCATTGTGTCGGTATTTGACAAGGCCTGGATCGTGGACGTGCCGGGCACCACCAACCGGGAGCTGATTGCCCTCAGGGACCCTTCCGCCAGGGACAGCTTTTCCGGAAGGATAAGGGAGATCCGGTCTCCTGAACTTGCGGCTCTCCTTGACAGGGTGGACCGAAGCCTTGAACCCTGTCCGTCTACAGGTCATATCTTTACGGACGACCGGGCTCCGGTGGAGCTGATGGGCATGCATATGATCGATGCCCTGATACAAAATGAACTTGGATATTATAAAGGCATTTTCCGGGAAAAAGGAATCCGGGGACTGCTTGAGAGTTTTTAGACAGAGATTTCTATCAGGAGGATAAGACCATGCTGAAAACACTTGCCGCCCAGGTGGGGGAGTTTAAGAAGGACAGTTTCCTGACTCCGGTCTTCATGATCCTTGAGGTTATACTGGAGATGTTTATTCCCCTCCTTATGGCATCTATTATAGACAATGGAGTGGAGAAAGGAGACATCCGCCATATCTATGTCACAGGCTTTTTCATGGTAATCGTGGCCTGCGGCAGCCTCTTTACAGGTATCATGGGAGGAAAGTACGGGGCCAGGGCCTCTGCGGGATTTGCCCGCAACCTGCGCAAGACCATGTATGAGAACATTCAGACATTTTCCTTTTCCAATATTGACAGATTCAGCACCCCCAGCCTGATCACCAGGATGACGACAGATGTGACCAATCTGCAGAACGCCTATCAGATGATACTTCGTATGTGTGTCAGGGCGCCCTTTTCTCTGCTGATCGCTATGTGCATGTCCTTTATGGTCAATGCCAGGCTGGCCAGCATCTACCTGATCGCGGTTGTGCTGCTGGGTATGGTCCTGGGTCTGATCGTGGCTTCCGCCATGAAGCTTTTCACCAAAATGTTTGAGAAATATGATGATCTCAATGCCAGCGTTCAGGAAAATGTATCTGCCATCCGGGTGGTCAAGTCTTTTGTCCGGGAGCAGTATGAGAAAGACCGTTTCGGCAGAGCCAGCGACAATCTCAAGGCAATGGCGGTAAAGGCGGAGCGGATCGTATCCATGAACGCCCCCTCCATGATGCTGACCATCTATACCTGTATGCTGACTATCAGCTGGTTCGGCGCAAAGATGATCGTACAGAATGAGCTGACCACAGGCGAGCTGATGATGCTGCTGACCTACTGCATGAACATTCTGATGAGCCTGATGATGCTGTCCTTTGTCTTTGTCATGATTTCCATGAGTATTGCCAGCGCCCGAAGAGTATCGCAGGTCATTAACGAGGAAGCGGACATCAAAGACCCGGAGAATCCGGTCTATGATGTGGCTGACGGAGGCATTGTATTTGACCATGTTTCTTTCCGCTACCATAAAGACGCGGAAGAAAATGTACTGAATGATATTAACCTGACCATAGAGCCGGGAGAGAGCATAGGAATCATCGGCGCCACAGGAAGTGCCAAGACCAGTCTGGTAAACCTGATCAGCCGGCTTTACGATGTGAGCGAAGGTTCGGTCAGGGTGGGCGGAAGAGACGTCAGGGAGTACGACCTGAAAACTCTCCGTGATAAAGTGGCTGTAGTTCTGCAGAAAAATGTCCTTTTCTCCGGAACCATCCTGGACAATCTCCGCTGGGGAAATGCAGAGGCCACGGAAGAGGAATGCAGACGGGTCTGTAAACTGGTCTGCGCGGATGAATTCATTGAAAAAAGACCTGAAGGCTACAATACATGGATCGAACAGGGCGGTACCAATATGTCCGGCGGACAGAAACAGAGAATCTGTATTGCCAGAGCCCTGCTCAAGAATCCCAAAATCCTCATACTCGATGACAGCACCAGTGCCGTGGATACGGCCACGGATGCCCGGATCCGGGAAGCCATGGCCAGGGAAATTCCTGATACCACGAGACTGATCATCGCTCAGAGAATCTTAAGTGTTAAAAACTGTGACAGGATACTGGTCCTGGACAACGGAAGGATCAGCGCCTTCGATACACATGAGGAGCTGGTAAAAGGCAACGAGATCTACAGGGAAATTTATGAGACCCAGTCATCGGCCGGCGGTGACTTTGATATGGCGGGAGGTATGTGATCATGGCTGAAAAAGTTAGAAAAGTACCTGCCGGAAGGCGGGGGAATCCCGTTGGAAAAGCTAAGATAACAGAGGATACATGGAAGATCCTGGGCCGCCTCCTGGCTTATCTGATGAAGTATTATGCTCCGGCATTGATCCTTGTTCTGGTCTGTATTTCCACCAGTGTTTTTGCAAATGTACAGGGAACTATGTTCACAAGGACCCTGATCGATGCCTATATTATTCCCATGCTCAAGAGCTCCAGTCATGATTTCGGTCCTCTGGCAGGTGCCATCATGCGGGTGGCAGGCTTTTACGGGCTGGGTGTCCTGGCTGCCCTGGCACAGGCCCAGATCATGGTTACGGTCACCCAGGGAACCCTCAACCGGATGCGTAAAGAGGTCTTTGAACACATGCAGGACCTGCCCATCCTCTACTTTGATACCCACGCCCACGGCGACATCATGTCCGTCTACACCAACGATATTGATACCCTGCGTCAGATGATCTCCCAGAGCATCCCGCAGCTTTTCAACAGTGTGATCACCATCAGCAGTGTCCTGATCTGCATGATCAGGCTCAATATTCCCCTGACCTGCCTGTCCCTCTTCATGGTGGGCGTCATGCTCTTTGTGTCCAGAT
>CACZQE010000277.1 GCA_902783205.1 uncultured Lachnospiraceae bacterium
AAGCGCAGGGCGGCAGGACTGACGGCAACGGTGGCCAAGGTATCTGCCGGAGCACTCAATTATACGCCTGTGGTTAAAGTGACAAATATAACGAGAACGATTCAGGATCTGCAGAAGAGAGGGCTCTGGTTTGTATGCGGAGATGCCCGTGGAGAGCTTATGTATGACCTTGATCTTACCGGCCCGATCGGACTTGTGATCGGAAATGAAGGAAGCGGGGTCAGCCGTCTTGTGGCTGAAGCCTGTGACATGAGAGCCCGTATTCCCATGAAAGGGGATATAGATTCCCTGAATGCATCTGTTGCGGCAGGTGTGCTGGCATTTGAAATCGTTCGTCAGAGAAGGCAATAATCAATAATAAAAAAGGCAGCTGCTCGGATCAGTGATCGGAACAGCTGCTTTTTAATCGTATTAAAATGTCCGAAGGGATATCCGCAGTCTGTTAACGGAAATCGGTCTTCTTGTAATCCGTGACATCTCTTTTGCCGCGGAAGTTCTGTCTTTCAACCAGGTTAACAACCTTGGGTTCTTTCTTTTTGGCGTAAAGTACTGCTCTCCAGTACTTTCTCAGATTGCTTCGATAGAGGGAATCGATATCATGTACACCGGGAACCTGCTCCATCAGGGCACGGTTCATATAAGGATGCTTTTCAACTCTCTGAGCCAGTTCTTCCGTAAACTCAAGGTGGAGCTGCTTCTTTTCGGGATCTTCCATGGCGGTCAGGATCATGTCATTCTTCATGGTGCAGGCAAAAGCTTTCAGCTTGTTGAGAGAAATCCTGTGCCTGAGAAGAGTGAGGGGAAGGTACCTGTACCAGGTGTTGCGGAACTTGATGTAGTATTCGCTGACACCGCCGTCATATACATCCAGGCCCTTACAGAAGTTGAAGTTCCTCTGCATATATTTGTAGTCAAAGAGTAAATTCTGAATAAAGTAACTGATCAGATATCCGATCCGGTAGAGGATGGATGTGAACTTGTCATAATAATAGTAATCGTCAACATCCACCTGCAGCTTTCTCAGATGTCTTTTCTTCAGCATATGATGCAGATTATATATGATGATGATCAGAACAATAATACTGATGATGGCGGCCCAGTAAAAATGACGGTAGGGACTGTGCATCAGCACTGAATTCGATACACCGTATACTGTGACAATGATGGTTGCCACAACTGTAATGAACATTTCAAACATAATATCATCCTTTCTGATTGTAATTATCATACTCGATTACAGCAATAAAAACAACTGTTTTCCATGTTATTTACCCGTAAAATATTGCGGGTAAATACGGGCATGTGATAAGAAATCCCCGACAAATGGGTGTTGAAGCAGATAAATAATAATGTTACAATAAACATTGACAATTTTTCAGATAAAAGGTAACAATGCATTTTAAAGAAGCAGGTAATATATGGAGAAAAAAACAGCTGTAAAAGCAGATACTGATAAAAAGACAAATATAGCCATGAAAGAGATTTCTGTGGAGGAAGGGAAACTGATCATGTCCATGGTGGCAACCCTTGACCACTATTATCCCGGCGTGCGCGCTCCCAGACTGGAACTGATTTTTGAAAACGGTCAGGATGACAGGCGAATGCTGGTTCCCCAGAACTCTTTCGAGCCGGACCCGACGGGAAAAACCGGACGTGTATACGCACATTATATTTTTGACCTGGAAAATGTATTCTGGAACTGTGTATGGAATAAATGCCGCATCCGCTTTGAACTGGACTATGACGGGACCCTATATCAGGATGTGCCAATCAAAGTCGAGTACCTTGATCCTCTGCAGAAGGAGTTTCTGATTCCCGGTGAAAGCTGGATCGAGATCCGGATGGAAGAGCCTGTGGACAACAGTCCCGAATATCAGCCAAACCGTCTGCAGACGGTGCTGGCAGTGATCCTCCGCTTTATGAACATGCTCCTGGGTCTGGCATTTCTTCCCTGGTATGTGATCGATGTACTTGGAATCATGTATCTGGGTACGGAGAGGAAAGATGCGGTACTGGAAAAAGAAGGGGGATTCTTCCACCGGCTTGTTCACTATGTAGGCTGGAGATATTTCAGTTTCTGTCGTAATACAAGGGGAATGACCGGATTAAAGAGAGATTTTCTCAAGCTCAGCTACCAGCTTTTTTCAGCCTTTAATACGAAGAAAAAAGGGATTCTCTTCCTGTCAGACCGCAGAGATGATATGACAGGTAATTTTGAGTTTATATATCCATATCTTGAGAAAGAGTCAGACCGGCATGTACGTACATGGCTGCATGCCGGAACATTGCAGGAGATCAGCTTCGGGCAGCTCTTTGACCTGGCGGTCAAGGCCGCCAAGGCAAGGGTTATCGTAGTGGATGACTTTACTCCATTCCTGCAGATCATGGGGATCTGTACCAAAACAGATATCGTTCAGCTCTGGCATGCCTGCGGCGCATTTAAGACCTTCGGCTTTTCCAGGCTTGGAAAAAAAGGCGGTCCCAAACAGACTTCCAAAACCCACAGGGATTACAGCTACTGCTTTGTATCAGCACAGCATATCGCCAAGTATTACGCGGAAGGTTTCGGACTTTCCGAGAAAAAGGTACTCCCTTACGGTGTGCCCAGAACGGATATGTTCTTTGATGAAGATTTAAAGCAGAAAATCAGAAAGAGTATCTATAATGCTCATCCCGGACTCAAGGGTAAGAAGGTGATCCTTTTTGCCCCGACTTTCCGTGGCAACGGCAAGATTTCAGCATTTTATGATGAGAAACGTTTTGATCCCAACCAGATTGCCCGGGACCTGCCGGAAGAGTATGTGATCATTATCAAGCATCATCCCTTTGTGGAAATGACCTATAATATCAAGCCGGAGTACAGGGAAAGAGTTTATGATTTTTCCGCTGAGTCGGAGATCAATGAGCTTTTATTTATCACAGACATACTGATTACGGATTATTCATCGGTAATCTATGAAGCTTCCCTGCTTAACATACCCATGCTCTTTTACGCATATGATCTTGAGAGCTATATAGCATCGAGAGATTTCTATTCCGGTTTCGAGAAGTTCGTACCCGGGAAAATCGTCCGTAACAGAAAAGCCCTGGTAAAGGCTATTCTTGAGGAGGATTTTGAGCATGAGAAAGTGGAAGTCTTCTGCCGGGACAACTTTGATATCAGAGACGGAAAGGCATCCCAGCGTGTGGGACATTTTATCTCTCAGCTGGCGGACGGAAGAAACAAACACGAGATCAGATAAAAACACAAGCACAGATGAAGGAGGACCTGTTTCATGGGCGGAATATTCGGAATAGCATCAAAGAAGGACTGTACTCTGGAACTTTTTTACGGAGTTGATTATCACTCTCATCTGGGGACAAGAAGAGCCGGAGTTTCCGTATACGGGAAAGAAGGATTCCAGAGGGCTATTCACAATATTGAGAATTCCCCTTTCCGTACAAAGTTTGAAAAAGATATCGAAGGTATGGAAGGCGGACTGGGCATTGGCTGTATCTCGGATTTTGAGCCCCAGCCGCTCCTTGTCCAGTCACATCTGGGAAGTTTTGCTATTGTCACTGTCGGAAAGATCAATAATACAGAAGAACTTCTGGAACTTGTATATGCCAACGGCAATACCCATTTTCAGGAGATGAGCCACGGAATGATCAATGCCACGGAACTGGTGGCATCCCTGATCTGCAAGCAGAGCTCCATACCTGAGGGAATCCGTTATGTACAGAATATCATTGACGGATCCATGACCATGCTCCTGATGACAGGGGAAGGCCTTTATGCCGCCAGAGACCGGCTGGGCAGGACACCGCTGGTCATCGGAAAGAATGACCACGG
>CACZQE010000278.1 GCA_902783205.1 uncultured Lachnospiraceae bacterium
ACATGGATTCCGGCAGAGTTAATCCCGTCATCATTCACGATCAAAATCTTCATGCTTGCCTGCTCCTCTCCACATAAAAATCTACTTTAATTATAATAGATTCCCTATCGAATGTATATCTTTTTTTGCCCCTCTCATCTTGTATTTGCCTATACTGTCTGATAAACTAAAAACACAGGCGGATGGCAGCAGCACGGTATTTACATAATGATCTCATTTCCGCGGGAGGTATCTATGGCGAAAAAAGACACCCCAATGCTTCAGGTACAGGCTTATGATTACCTGAAGGAACTGATCAAGAACGACGATCTGGATCCGGACAAGTTCTATTCTCTCAACCAGATGGCAAAGGAACACGGATTTTCCAGAACCCCCTTCCGGGACGCGGTCCTGCGGCTGGAGCAGGAACGCTACATCGATATCTATCCCAGCAAAGGCTTCAAGCTTCACGCCATGACCCGTGAAGACATGGTTGAAACCTATCAGATGCGCGGTGCCATCGAATCATACTGTCTTAAGGAACTGTCCCGGGGACTGGATACGGAGCGCGGACAGCAGTACTATGAAAAGATCACCGGCAAGGTAAGGCTTCAGAGAGAAATCATGAACACCACCGGAGACCCGGAGGATTTCGGCCGCAAGGATTACGAATTCCACCGCAGTATCGTTCAGTATGTGGGAAACCGGGTCATGCTGGAAATCTACCGACAGTTCATGTACAGGATATTCTGGCTCAATGTCTCCTCTTTCTCGAGGAAAGGCCGGATGCAGGAAGCCGTGGAAGAACATGAGCGTTTTCTCAGTCTGATCAGGGAAAAAGACCTGGCCGGTCTGGACGACCTGCTCAATCACCATCTGAGCGTACCCAGAGCCATCAACGTGGACCTGGTAGGCACATCCGAAGACAGCCCGGCCTGATACGGACAATATAAACGGCTACGAGAAAAAGGCGTCGCAGTTATGATTGGCCCATTTTATAAAAATGGGCCAATCATAACTGCTGACGCCTCTTTTTTTAATACTTGAACTTTAATTCTGATCATTCCTGTTTAAATGATTTAAAAACCTTTTATGTTGATACCTGCCCCCTTCCCATCATAGTAATCCTCTTCTTCATTTTTGATGGACGTTCAAGATCGCATGTCATGTATACTTTTGCCTTTAGATACTTTGATGGTACATTTTCCTGATTTTTCATGTATAAATCGTGTCATCGTTGTATTTGGTAATATTCTCCACTTTCATTTTCATGGATAGATATGTAGAAGTTTTCTTTTGATGGAAACAGGCAAAATACGTCATGTATAAATAAGTATACTTATATTTTGATGGAAGGAATTTTTATATTGTCATGTAAAAATCAACTTTAAATAACGATTGATGGAAAACTTCCCCAGGGACAAGAAAAAACCGGCAAAACGCATCACCCCCTGGGAGCTCAAAACACGAAGAAAGGGCTGCCGCTTTTGCGACAGCCCTTTCCGGTTACCTTCTCCGTGGGTTTTCTGATTCCCCGTAACCTTTTATCGACAAATCAAAACTTGTAAGCCTGATTATTCAACTTCTGCGATACATACAACCTGGCTGGAGTCCAGTCCGAGGATTCTCAGAGGCGCATTGAAGAAACGAACGATCTTTGCGTCTTTGGGCAGCTCGCTCAGATGCATATCCTCAACACCTGTTACGAATTTGCCTGTGTAGTATCCCAGCATATGACGATGGCAATCCGGCGGGAACTCGCCTTCCGGACAATCCGGAGAAGCGGATCCGATAGCCAGGAAGTCCATACCTACTCCCTTTAAGTTGGGGAAGTTCTCTGTCAGATAGTCGCCTGCGGAAGGAGCGATGAAAGCGCCCTTGTTCTGGTAGATATCCTGGTTTGTATCTCTGTACTGCTCCATACCTGTACGGATCAGAGCGAAGGAAACTTTGGAGAGGATGTCAGCGAAGGGCTCCAGGTCCTCTTTATAGATTCCCTCAACCGGTCCCTTGGGGATCTCGAGAAGAGCAACCTCTGTATGGCAGAAGTACTCGATTCCGAGCTGGTTGATATCCAGACCGTCTTTTACGAAATGACGCGGAGCATCCATATGTGTTCCGAAATGGTTGGGCAGAACGGAAACGAAGCTGCAGAAAGGTGTCTCTTCGCAAACGTCTGTGCACTGTTTAATCTCTACTACAGGCTCGCCCGGCCATGCATAACCATTGGGATCTAACGGGTGGGATAAAAACATAAACATAATGTGTCCTCCTTTACTTTAATACATTTTATTCTTTTGCCGCTGTCTTCCGGCAGCGGATTGCTTCTTTTGCAAAAGTCCCTTCTGGGCTTTCCTATTTCATCAGTACTTCCGCTGCTTCTTTAAGGGTGGAGATCTCTCCTACATTTCCGGGGAAGATCACATAAGGTGTCAGCGGGAACTTACTTTCATCGCCGGTCTGCCATACCGGGATACCCGGCTTGATCTGACCTAATACATTTGCTTTCTGTACTTTCAGTGCCTTGGTTCCGACATCGGAGGATGTGATTCCGCCTTTTGCAATAACAAAGCTGGGAACGATCTCAAGTCTGCCGACCAGGGATGCCACTGCGTCGGAAATCCTGACGGAGAGACGAAGGTCATCTTCCTTGTCGCCGGTGTCTGCCGTGATCAGGGCCCGGGTCGTGTATACGCAGACGGTCTTTCCGGCCGCGATGCACTCTTCTTCCAGCTTGAGGCAGCGGTCTACTTCAGCAGCGAAAGCTTCCTCATCCTTAACCAGGGTGGCATTGAGCTCGATGAACTCTATATCGGGATTCTCCTTGAGCATTTCCACCTGTTTTGTGGTCTTGTCCGTGTGGGAGCCGACTACGATGATACCGCCGTTGTCTGTCTCTTTAACGACCATCTTTTCTCTTGTCAGCAGAGGCTGGTCTGTCACGCCGCCCATAACCTTTACTATTCCTGCAGCGGTACGGAACATGAATACCTTGCCCTGTGCCATTGCCCGGTAGAGAGCCACACAGAAGATCTTTACATCCACGTAATCCACAGCGTTAACGATGATCTTATTGAAATCTTTTACAGCCATCAGCTGCTCAGTAATCTTGTCATAGTTGAGAGCTCTGATGTCGTCAAGGGATACGGAAGTTACGTCAGCTGCCTTAAATGCGCCGCCTGTCTTCTCCTCTACATATTCCTTGATATCGGATTTGGTGTATCCGAATGTCTTGTCTTTTGCGAACTCGGTCTCTGCGGCAGGAACAAGCTCGTCACCGTATTTTACATAATGAATATCATTAATGGTGAAGCGGCCGCCCTCTTTGAAGAAGGGACACATAACCTCGCCGTCCACCGGCTTTCCTGAAGTGGATTCGATCGCCTCACGGAGCAGGGTGGTCTCCAGGGGATAATGTCCGCGCAGGGTGGAATCACTTCTGCTGATAAAGATATAGTCGATGCCGGTTTCCTGAGACACCTCTTCAACTACCGCAGCGATTTCCTTGTGGGCTTTGGTTGTCTCCTCTGCCGTAAACCCTCTTGAGTTTGTCAGTACGTAGAAGACCTTGTTCTCCTCGGCAAAACCTTTCTCGATACTGTCTTTGGACCAGTTGGTGTATACGGAAATATCATGGACTGTCTGCACGCCTGTAGGATCGTCGTCCAGAACCACGATCTTCTTGTTATTCTTACGGATCTCTTCCTGAAGAAGGGCATCCACTGCCGCCTCGTCAACAGACGGGAATGATTCTAAAATCTTTGCATCAATAGCCATATCTGTCTCCTTCTCCCCTCAGTCTACCTTCTTTACCTGCACATCTGCCAGTTTCTCAAAGTACTGTACGATTCCGCCGTGGTCGTCGTTCATATGTCCGTGTACTTTCAGTGTCTGCAGGATCTCAAAGAGCTGTGCGGAATAAGGAATCGGAACGTCCAGTGCGTGTGCCGTATTCACTACGTTCTTGATATCCTTGTGGTTGATGGAAATCTTGCCGCCGGGTACAAAGTTTCTCTCCACGATCATGGGGATCTTTGCGTCCAGAACCGCACTGCCTGCCAGTCCGCCCCGGATTGCATTGTATACCTTTACGGGATCTGCTCCTGCCTTTGCTGCCAGTACAAATGCCTCGGACACGATAGCGATGGTATTGTTAACGATGATCTGATTAGCAAGTTTTGTAACAGAGCCGCTGCCGCTGCCGCCGATCAGGACTGCGGAAGATCCCATGATGTCAAAGTAGGGCATCAGCCTGTCAAATGTATCCTGGTCGCCGCCTGCCATAAATGCAAGAGTGCCGTTGATTGCTCCGGGTTCTCCGCCGGATACGGGGGAATCCACAAATCCTACGCCGATCTCTTTCAGTTTGTCATAGCACTCATTTGACTCTACAGGAGTCACGGAACTCATATCGCAGACAACCTTGCCTTCGCTGAGTCCTTCTGCCACGCCGCCCTCGTCAAAAAGAACGCTTTTACAGATGTCACCGTTGGGAAGAATCAGGAAAACAAAGTCGCATTCTTTACCGATAGTAGCGTAATCGCCCTTCTCTGCGCCCAGAGCGCAAAGCTCATCAACCGCTGCCTGATTCATATCGTTCACCATCAGGCTGACGCCGCCTTCGATCATGTTCTTTGCCATGGGTTTACCCATGATTCCCAATCCGATAAAACCAACCTTGCTCATAAAAACATACACCGCCTTTCTAAGTTATTTATATATATTTTGTTCCTTAAGTTTCCTTTTTGTGACCTTCACCGGCCCTGTAAATCTCCTGCATTTTTCTTGTCTTTATTTTACCAGTATACCGGTATATTAGTCAATATATTTTTCAGAGAATACAGAATTTTTTTCAGATATTTCTGATGACTGCCCTTTGTGACCGGGGATTTTTCTGAGGATTTCACCCGATCATGTCTTTATGATGTAAAAAACATCCGGCCCGCAATTTTTCGATCACGTGCCGGATGGCTTTTTTGCAATATAAATCTTTACTGTTCTTTTTCCTGTTCCTCTTGCAGCTCCTTAAGCTTGCCGAAGTATTTTTCCTTCCATTCCTCAAAAGCTTCCAGATACTCCCGGTCATCCGAGTGGTGAAGGTCATGCAGATACTGGTGCTCATTTCCGTTGATCCTGTCATCATACCGTCCCAGCAGGTAAACAGCCAGGTCCGAGCACTGGTCCGATACCCGTTCCAGGTTCAGGAGGATATTCTGGAAGCTGATGCCGGTCACGATATCGCAGTTCTTATGAGTCACCCGGTATACATGGTAATCGTGAATCTTCTCTATCAGGGCATCGATGACCTCTTCCAGAGGCTCTACCTGTCTGGCCAGGATGACATCGCCCTTTCTGCAGGCTTCAGCTGTCATTTCAAGGATTTCATTGACTGCTTCCACGCCCACCATAAGTTCTTTGTATCCGATATCGGAAATCTTCAGGTTATTGTTGTTAAGCTCTTTGAAACAGTCCGCTATATTCAGGGCAAGGTCTCCGATCCGCTCAAGGCAGAGAAGAGCCTGCATCTGATAATTCTGCTTTTTCTGGTCATGCTGCAGGGTAATATAGGGTGTCATGGATACCAGATAACGGTTGGTCGCACTGGCCATGACATCTAAAAGATCCTCCCTCTCGCTGATCCTTTCATAACGTTTCTCGTCATATTCATCAATCAGAGACATGGCAGATGTGAAATTGTGAAGGGCCACATCGATCATATCCTCAAGGACAAGACTGGTTTCATTCATGGCAATACTGGGGTTGTCCAGAAGACGGTTGTCCAGCTTGCGCAGGTTCTCCTTGATAGCCGAGTCCTCATCGTAAACTTCCTTCTCGGGTACCAGTTTCTCAGCAAGGCCGGCAAAGAAGCCGGTGAAAGGCAGCAGGCATACGGCAGGTACAAGACGGAAAAGTCCGTGCACGTTGGCTATACCGCCGGATCTGAGTCCCATGTACCAGATATCGTCCCCCAGAACACCCGTGACCCGCAGAAGAGTCAGGGTTACAATGATCAGCGCAGCAGCACAGATATTGTAAATGATATGTACCATACAGGTTCGGATCTGCTCTGTCTTGGCTCCGATCCGGCAGACCAGATAGGTAGTCAGGCAGTCACCGATATTGACACCGATGATAATGCCGATGACGCCGCAGAACCGCATACCCACAGAACTGGCTATGGACTGGAGGATACCGATCACAGCCGAGGAACTCTGGATGACACCTGTTACCACCACGCCGGACAGGAATCCCAGAATGTAATTGCCTTCAAATGAGATCAGAAGGCCCTTTAAGGCTTCCCCAAACTGAGACACGGAAGCGCTCATGTTCATCAGTCCCACAAAAAGGATACCAAAGCCCATGCAGACTGTTCCTGCAGATTTGGCACTGCGGCTGCCCACAAACATGATCAGGATAATACCGATGATCAGGGCCATGGGGGCCAGATTATCAGATTTGAAAAAATAAAGAATGCTGCCCGCGTCTGCCTGCACGTCCATAAGACGGATGATCTGCGCGGTGATGGCCGTTCCGACATTTGCGCCCAGTACGACACCGATTGACTGTCGGAATGTAATGAAGCCCGCTCCTACCAGTCCCACTGTAAGGACGATGGTGGCAGTCGAACTCTGGATCATGCAAGTCACCAGCATACCCAGGAGGAATCCCATGGCCGGGCGGTTGGTGATCTTGGCCAGGGCCGCCTTCATGGCTCCTCCCGAACTGCTCTTGAGGCCGTCGCCCATGATCCGCATACCGTAGAGGAACATGGCCAGACCGCCCAGCAAACTTACAATCCGGTAAAACATACTCACGATAATTTTCTCCTTTGTCATAAAAATATAGTCAGAGGGAACCTCTCCCATTTGCTATACTAACCTTTTTATGTCAAATGTACAAGAGAAAATCGAAGTTTGTGTGAAATTAACTAAATAAAACGTGAATAAGTCAGCAATTTTTGTAAAAAATCAGTCCCGGTTTTTTCGGATCAGGGAGAGAAAATCATGGAGGATTCTTCCTGTGACCCCCCAGATCACACCGCCTTCGGTATTATAAAAATACATGGGATTACGCTTTTTTCTCCACCTGTAATCTTTGCCGCCGGGAATCAGTTCATAGGGGAAGTCTGCTGCCGGTACCGATATCAGCTCCACATCATGTCGGTCCGGTTCATAACCGGCCAGCCGGTCCGCACTGACACGGAAGACATGATCCACCTCTCCTTCCGAAAATGTTCCCCGGTAATCACGGATCCGGGCCGCAAAGGGCCAGATCAGAGAGCCGCCCGGTCCCAGAACAGGGGAAAGGGGCGCCAGAATTTCTATCTGGTTTCTGTCAACCAGAAGTTCTTCCATGGTCTCCCGGATCGCCGCCTCCTCGGCAGTCTCCCCTCCTTCTATATGCCCTCCGGGAAAACAGATTTCTCCCGGCTGAGCCTTTAAAGCCTCCGATCTCTGTTCGAAAAGTATATCATAAGAGCCGGCTTCTCCCCGGCCGCTTTCTCCGGAAGAAATCAGGGGAACCAGGACTGCAGACTCCTTTTTCCTGACTGAGGAGAGGGCATCCCTGTCCCGGGCGAGACTGCGGATCCTGTCCGCCAGGTCTTCTCCTGTGTGCTCTTTTTTAAAAGTCATGATCATATCGGCTGTCAGGCTCAGCTCTGAAGCTTCCCGCCCGATCTCCCCGGCGGGAACCCAGGCGGCACTGGACAGCTCTTCCCTGTCCAGATTCACCTGTCCGGATCCGTCCACCCGGCAGAAAAATCCCATAAGCAGGTTGCCGGCAAAGCCCCAGGGCTGGCTGCCGTAATAGCTTATATCCTTTACCTTAAGGCCGACCTCTTCCATAACCTCTCTTTTTACAGTTTCCTCCACCGTCTCACCGATCTCGCAGAATCCTGCGATCAGGGCATTTCCAGTGTAGGGCCGCCCTGCATATCTGGTCATGAGAATCCTGTCCTCATCCGTTACCGCAACAATCACGGCCGGCGAGATCACCGGATAAATCTTGTTGCCGCAGGCAGGGCAGGACAGCATCCGCTCTTTTCCGTCCCGGACCGTCGGGGTTCCGCAGCGGCCGCAGTGGCGGTGGTCCCGGTACCATACGTAAAGGTGCCATGCTGTCATGCCGGAGAAGGAGAACTCTCTGTCTATGATCCGCCGGAAGATCCGGGTGGAACGATAGACATATCCCTGATCCTTCATTTTTTCTTCACTTATTTCCCTGTCACCTGTATAGAGATAGTAATTTCTGTCATCTATGCAGAAAAGATAGGTCAGGTCTTCTCCGCCAAACATACCGGCTCTCGGGCAATCCTCAAGGCTTACCGCCTGTCTGTCTCCCGGATCTTTCACCAGGACCTCATGTCCGGAAAAGACAAAGACCGGATCCTCCTTCTTTGCCGGCACCGGATGGTATTCATTATGAAAAACTTTAGGCCATATATCCTGTATCATTATTCTCTCTCCGTCTCCTGATAAGCATTCTGCGGGCCACGTAAAGCCGCAGTTTCTCAGAAAATGTCAGTTTCCTTCTGAGAATCTGACCTGCCCGGGCTGCGTGCTCCTCCATAAGACCGCCTTCCATGGGATCTGTCCGAACCCAGCGCCGGTCCATCCCGTATCTTTTCCAGCTGTAATCATTATCATCCAGGATCAGGTAGGACTCCGCCTTCTCCGGGACACTCCCCAGATAGAGAAGGATTTCCTCCTCCCTGTGTCCGTTTCTGAGCTCCGGTGTCTTATCAGAGATCTCCAGGCCGGAAGCCAGGAGCACCCGGTCCATAAAACGGCAGGAGGGGTGTGTCTTATCCGTTTCTCTCTCCCAGCCGGCCCGCCAGGAAGATGACAGGATAATCCTGACCTCTCCCCCTCCGCTTTCTTCAATGATCCGGGCCAGGACAGCCACACTTTTCTCATTGACAGGGGCGTCAGTCACCCGGTCCTCATTCTCCATAAAATAATCCACTGAATTCAGCACACCGTCTATGTCAAGAAAGATATACTTCATTCCAACCTACTTTCTTTTTACAGCCTTCATCCCGGTTTTTTCCAGTATAGCACAAAAAAAGAAGACCCGAAGGCCTTCTTTTTCAGATCATATGCATGTAAGAATTTACTATGGTATAAATTCATTAATCTGCGATTAGATTGCGTAAAGATCCTTGCTGTGTGTCTCGCCGTAGATGCCCCATTTCTCAATGGACCATGTAAGCTCGGGAGAGTTCTTTGCAGCTTCTCTCAGCGGAACATCATTCATGCATGCTGCGATAGCGTCACGGTGAGCCTTAGCGCCTGCTCTCGGTCCCATTCCATGGCCGTGGATACCTGCGCCTACGCCGAGAAG
>CACZQE010000279.1 GCA_902783205.1 uncultured Lachnospiraceae bacterium
AAAGAAAAACCCTTTGAGGGTCTGACCATCGCCGTGTCGGTCCATCTGGAAGCAAAGACATCCAACCTGGGACTGGTTCTGAAAAAAGGCGGGGCGGACGTTCACCTGACAGGATGCAATCCTCTGTCCACTCAGGATGACGTAGCAGCGGCAGTCGCTTCCCTTGGGGTTGAGACCTTCGGCCTCTACGGTGTAAATGAGGAAGAGTATGAAAACCTTCTGGCGCAGACTCTTGCCTGCCACCCCCATCTGATCGTGGACGACGGCGGCGATCTGATCAACCTGCTGGGAGGAAAGTGTAAAGAGTACGGCGACCGTCTGATCGGCGGCTGTGAAGAAACAACCACAGGCATCATCCGCCTGAAAGCAAGAGAGAGGGAAGGGGTGCTTCCCTGCCCCATGATGGCAGTGAATGACGCCAAAGCAAAGCATTATTATGATAATAAATATGGTACCGGCCAGTCCGTATGGACAGCCATCATGGATACGACCAACCTGATCGTTGCCGGCAAGACCGTTGTAGTTGCAGGCTACGGCTGGTGCGGCAAGGGTGTTGCCATGAGAGCAAAGGGTATGGGAGCAAATGTGATCGTCACGGAGATTGATCCCTTTAAGGCCCTGGATGCCACCATGGACGGTTTCCGGATCATGAAGATGGACGAGGCTGCAAAGCTTGGCGATTTCTTCGTAACAGTCACGGGCTGTAAAGACGTAATCGTTGAAAGACATTTTTATGACATGAAGGACAACGCCATTCTCTGTAATGCCGGACATTTTGACTGTGAAATCGATGTTGCCTGCCTTAAGGATATCGCTGTTTCCAGCAGGGTACAGAGAAACAATATCATGGGATATACCCTCAAGAACGGAAAGACACTGAATGTCCTGGGTGAGGGAAGACTGGTCAACCTTGCCTGCGGAATGGGGCATCCGGCGGAGATCATGGATATGTCCTTTGCCGTTCAGGCCCTGAGTCTGAAATGGCTTGCCGACCACAGAGATAACCTGGAGACAAAAGTATATCAGGTGCCGGATTCCATCGATGAAACAATCGGCAGATATAAACTTGCCGCTCTGGGTCTCTCCATCGATGAGCTGACTCAGGAACAGAAAGATTATCTGTCAGGATGGGCAGTGTAGAAAAGGGGCAGAAGCCTGTAAAAGAATAAAGAATCAAAAGGAGCCGCGACACTTACGGTTAAAGGTGGTAAGTGTCACGGCTCCTGCCGTTAATATCATATATTAATCAATGAAATTAAATGTTGCAGAAAGCTGTTACCAGAGCAATCTCCATCATATCGTTAAAGCCTTCCCGGATTTCTTCGGGTGAGAGCATCTCTCCTGTGCTGACATGGTCGGAAATGCTGAGAACGGACAGGGCTTTCTTCCCGTTGTTCCGGGCACAGAGATAAAGACCGGCAGTTTCCATCTCCACCGCCAGCAGTCCCATGGCCTTTGCCTTGGGCAGTGCCTTCTGGTCCGGATTATAGAAATAATCGGTGGTGAATACGGTTCCTACATGGATCTGAACTCCCAGCTCATCTGCAGCCACCCTGGCCGTACGCAGAAGTCTCTTGTCTGCGGACGGGCTGATTCTTCCGTCATCGCTGAAAATCTGCGGGCAGGAAGAATTGGTGATTGCCGTCTCGGGAATCACGACATCCTTCAGATGGACATCATCCTGCAGAGCGCCGGCGGAACCGACCCGGATGATGGACTCTACACCGAAGAAGTTATACAGCTCATGGGCATAGAGAACCATGGAAGGGATACCCATACCGGAACCCATTACAGAGATTTCCTTTCCCTGAAATGTTCCCGTATACCCCAGCATATTCCGGACATCATTAAAGAGGACCGGATTATCCAGATAGGTCTCTGCTATATATTTTGCCCGAAGAGGATCTCCCGGCATCAGGACACACTTGGCTATATGTGTTCCTTCTTTTAACTGAATACATGCAGACGGTGAAACCATCATAACAGCTTTTCCTCCGGTTAAGCCTTTTTCTTACCCATCTTGATGAACATTGCGGCAAGAAGTTTCAGTGTGTGAACGATTGCTTTCTGCTCAAACTCTTCAACAAGGACAACAGCTTTGCTGTCTGCCTTGTCGGAAATAGCCCGGATGATCACAAAGGGGACCTTGTTAAGGGCTGCAACCTGTGCCATGGCGGCTCCCTCCATCTCAACGCAGTAGCCGTCAAATGTGCTGACCAGGTCTGCCCGCTTTTTGTCATCGGAGATAAACTGGTCACCTGTAAGGATCCGGCCGATGTAGCATCCGATCTCGGGATTGACGATCTCGCAGGCTTCCTTTGCCATGGCTGCCAGCTCGGGATCCGCCCTGAAAACAGAAGTCTGCATATAGGGAATCTCGCCCGGCTTAAAGCCTCTTCCGGTCACGTCCACATCATGCTGGACCGCGTCGGAGGAGATTACGATATCACCAACCTCGATTCCTTTATAGAGACCGCCGGCAATACCTGTGTTGATCAGCATATCCACTTCATACACATCGATGAGCAGCTGGGTACATACGGCAATATTCACCTTGCCGACACCGCTTTTGACGACAACAGTGTCGTTATCCCACAGAACACCGCGGTGGAAGGTCATACCGGCAAGGGTCTTTTCCTCCACATCCTTCATCTCAGTGATCAGGCAGTCAACTTCTTTATCCATGGCACCGACGATACCAATGCAAATCATAGCTTTGTCCTCCAAATTCATCCAAAGAGATGCGATAAATGACTAACATATATCGCCTTCTCCGGCTATGTAATATGATAACACATTATTCGCAAATTGCACAGAGAGAAATTCTATACTGAAAGGGAAAGAAACTGTCTTAAAAAGGCATGAAACATATGGTGCCAGACAACAATATACAGGGATATTATTGTCCGACCCTGAGCAAAAATGTATTATTCCGCCTCTGAAAGGTTCACGGAAGTAACAGAATCTGTTAAAATATAATGAGATATTTATAAAAAATGTATAATCGGCTGGAGGAGAAGGAATGAAAAATATTGACATTGTGAAGATGATGGAAGAAATTTTCCTCAGCACTGAGGGAAACAAGGTTTATATCAGCGAA
>CACZQE010000280.1 GCA_902783205.1 uncultured Lachnospiraceae bacterium
CGTTGTTGCAAAGAACACAGGACGCATGGCGAGGTGGTGCGTGTTTACCCACAGGCTTTTAGCAGTAATCGGAGATTTCCTTCACTGCCTGCCCAGTGACAACCCGCTTGCCTTTCCTCAAATATACCTCCGTTTTCTCACAAGCATCGCTCCCGCAAACATCATGAGGATGCTACCAAGGATCGTGAAGAGCCTTGTGCCCGGGCCGCCGGTGTTCGGCAATTCATAAGCACAAAACTCATTTACAATCTTTCCGCCGTTATCTGTTTGAGAAATCAAACTCTGCTGCTGAGTTCCGTCTTTTTTGTAATATACCGCACGATAAAACTCAGGCAGTGACATTTCAGATACATAGTAAGTATACTGATATTTATCATCTCCATCTTCTTTGAACATTGGAAGATTTGAAGTTTTAAATACATATTGCTTATTCTCAGCACTAATTAATTCTAAGGTTGGTTCAGTAGATCCTGTTATCTGAACGCCTTGATCTGCTGTAGAATCTTTCTTTAGTGAATACGTGCCGACATCTTCGGTATGTTTTTGTCCATCTTTATCAGTATAATCTCTTGCAATTTTAACTGTAATATCACCATTCCAGTTTTCATTCTCACCTGATTCACCTACCCATTCTTTGGTAAAAGAGAATGGTATTTCTGTTAATGAATTTGTGATATCTGTAGAACCTGGTGTATACGTTGTTAGCAATTCACCTATCGTAAAGTATTCCCAGACACTGGTATTCCCTTGTGATGTTGACCTGAATTTTAACGTTACGTTATTACCTGAAACTGAAAATGTTATCGTCCCTTTAGATGTAACAAAAGAATATGGTAACTGAAGGTTCTCCGGATAATCTGCCGAATAGTATACACGTTGGGGTTTGCCCGAAAACTCTCCAAATCCATTCGCAGTCACATAAGTAAAGATTTTACTTTTTTCACCATCCGTTAGTTTTCTCGGTGACCAAATCAGCAGTCCGTTTCCATCATACTTTACGGCCACAAAAGCAATGTTTTTATTATCACCCAGTGTAAATGTAATCTCATTATCAGGCGTATGTCTGTCATCTACATTAAAATCCCCATATGTGTAGCTGACCGCGGTATTATTAATAGTCTGCTGATAACCATCTGGTAATGTTTCAACAGCAAAATAATCAATTGGCTCCCCATCTTCATTAAACGCAGGCAAATCTGTAAAAGAAAACTTCCACGTATCCGTGTCTTTATCTTCCCAAAGATTACAGTGATAATTGGATTCCCAAACAGTCTCATCATCCAGAGTTGTCTCAGTCCAGGTTATTCCATTATATGCCTTCGGTTTATTATGGGAATACAATGTGACTGTCAAGTTCTGAGGCCTCGTGCCATATTCATTACTACTGTCAACCCATGATTTTGTTCCTTCAAAGATTATTGTTGGTTCATAAGTCGTTGGCTTCATGTTTTCGATCTCTAAAAGATCTGTATGTACACTATGATACCCCTCAGGTGCCCAAAGTTGTCCCTGAGCATTGACCTCCTCAACTTCATAAATATACTCTTTTCCTTCAGGGCTATATTTATCTAAGCCATTCCATGTTACTGTAAGCTGTTGTGCTGTAACCTCTTTAATATCTGCACCCGGGACATCGACAAAGGTAGCAGGCTCTTCTTGCTCACTATTAGCAACTGCACGATACAATTTGAAGTAAACCGTCAGATCCTTAGGATTACCATCTGCCCACGTTTTCGTTGCACTAATATCAACAGTTTGTGTATTATTAATGATAAACTGATTATTTGGTTCCTGCTCAATCGCAGTTAACAGCTGCTCTCCATCATAAATATCAAAGATAATCTTTCCGTTACTGTCTTTTGCATATCCAGTGCCCGATTTTCTTGGAACCACTCGATATATTTTGGAATTTTCCTTATATCCATCAGGAGCATGTGTCTCTTTCAGATAATAAGTATTTTCTTCTGCAGTTACAACAATATCATCAAAGACTACACACCCTTTAGCTGCACCTTCTGAACCTGATGTCTGTGTCATGATTGCAGCATCACTGCAATCCGATTTTTTATGCAATTCAAATGTCGCTCCCGGCAGCAATTCATCAGTTGCACCATTCTTCTTGACGATCTTCGCTGAACCATTTCCGACAACCAGAGGAAGACTGATCTCCATCTTCAAATTGGAATAACAGCCACCTCGTTCCAAGTAGAAAATCTTGATATCATGAACAGATCCTGCCGAGCTATCCCAGGTTATATCTGTACCTTCAAAACGTGACGCAATTGTAACATCATCTATCGGATGACTATTACTGTCAGTGACAGTCGAATTAACATTATACGCACTGTCGACATGAACTTTTCCTTCTTTAAAGTCTATATACCCGCCTGATGGATTATGAATGCCTCCCATATCAAGCACCAACACGCCATCAATAAACACCCAGAGATCATCATCACCACTGAATTCAAATTTCATCGGCTGTCCATTGATTTTGCCATCACTTGTCATCTGGAATTTAGCTTCCATTGTAAGGCCGAAATGATGATTATAATAATATTCGCTATGATATTTCCCATCACCTCCATAAGCAGCCCATCCCGCACTGGTGTTTGAACCATTCCTAGGTGGGCACCAACCGTTCCAGTGAATACAGGTTTTTGTACCATCCCATTGATTAAAAGGGAAAAACCCTACTCCAAAATGTCCGTCGTTACTACCTTCCTCCTGAAACGTATTGCTCAATTCAAATGATCCCCCATCACCTGAGGATGGATAATATGCATAATTTACATTACTATCATAATAATACTTTCCATTCGCATCTTTCTGGAAAAGCCCTGTAACATTTTTATAAACCTTTTTATCAGAGCCATTATATCCGAGATCATTCAAGTTAAAGAGATAATCTAAAGAATCGTTAGATCCATCTGCAAGCACAGGGTATCCTTTCCCGCTATTGTTCAAAACTTTCTTAACAATTCCCTGTGTTGTAGCATCTCCTCCTGAAAAGTGATTCTGTGTAAGAGTTTTATTACCATTCGTCAGCACATTCCATGGAGCTCTTCCATATGAAGTGAATTTCAAATTATGTCCAGAATTAATTCCTGAATTCAACTGCCAGCCATGACTCTCCAGATTGTTGTCCCCAGCGTCCAAAGTTGATTCCGGGCCATAATCAAACAGATTGATTGTAAAACCATCAAGTCTTGTATCATAACCACTGATCACTTCCCCTATATCATATGGATATGTTAAATCCATCACATCGGTAACTTTGATAACAAATACCTCTCCGTTTTTCATGGTAACGGTCAAGCTCTCCTCACTGGTAAACGGCCGTACACTGATCAGCGCCCAGTCCCCGCTCTCCACTGTTTGAGCATTAATTAAGGCAATCTGTTCTTCTGTCAGATCTTCACTATACTTAATATCCAACTCACGCCTATTCTTGATCTGACCAACTGTTGTATCCGCTTCAATCTTACTGATATCCACAAGACTAGGGTTGCTGAATTCCACATTTTCAACATCCGCAACAAACTTTTTCGTCTCATCACTAACCTGAACATAGTCCATCGTCAGTGC
>CACZQE010000281.1 GCA_902783205.1 uncultured Lachnospiraceae bacterium
CGTAAACGTCAAATCGTCCGCCTTTCGTGATAGCTTTCTTTTTGGTAAACTCTAAAAAACTCAAAAAACTAGATAGTTTTTTCGAGAACCAAAAGGAGGTATCACACAATGGATCGGTCTACCCATGAAGTACGGTTGGCGAACTGGAAAGCTGTCATTGAGCAGTGTCAGGCAAGGCCGGAAGGCCAGAGTGCCAGGCAATGGCTCGCTGCAAACAACATTCCCGAAAAGAAATATTATTACTGGCTGCGGCGGGTCCGAAAAGCTACCCTCAGTGAAAGCCAGACCAGCCCCGCAGTCTTAAGTGGCCAACAGCCTTCCGCAGTCTCGTTTTTCGAGCTCCAGTCCTCCGAAGTCCTTCCAAACAGCGGTGGAACTGCGGTAAAGCTCACTGCCCAAAAGCTGACCCTTGAGATCTCAGCTTCTGTTTCAGAGAACCTGATGGTCGAGCTGGTAAAGGCGGTGGCCCATGCTTTATGAAGCCCAGGGCATATCACGTTTTATAGTGGTTTGTGGTTATACAGACCTCCGCAAGGGGATCCAGGGTCTCTCACAGCTGATCGAGGGACGTTTCCGTATGTATCCCTTTGAGGAAAAGACCCTATTCCTGTTTTGCGGCAAGAAGGGCGACCGCATCAAAGCCCTGCTTTGGGAAGGGAATGGCTTTCTGCTGCTCTACAAACGCTGGGAAAAGGGCTCCCTATCCTGGCCGCGGACGCCCGGCGAAGCTGCTGAGATCTCGAAGCACCAGTTCCGCCTCCTGCTGCAGGGATTGAATCCCATACGGCCCAAAGTACAGGATGTACATCCGGAAACAGCCTTCTGATCTTGTGCAAAACAGAGATTTTAATCATGCCTTTTTGAACAAAAAATCTGCCGTTTTCAGGCTTGTAAATATAGTTGCAGCCGCATCCCAAAGCCTCCTGGTGCCCGCCGGAGAGGCAGACTGTACCTTGAAAACCCTATATTTCCAAACAGTCCATCCCCGCCCTGAGCGTCTTTGATCCATAGGCAATTTGACGAATGGCAGCATCCTGCTGATTTGCCGTTTCCCGGATTTTCCTGTATAATAAGCACATACAGGGAGGCGCGGAATGGGTAAGCAGTACACGGCTGAAGAACTGAATAAGATGACATCCAGGGATCTTTCCCTCATTATCCTTACGATGCAGGAACAGATCAGCCGCATGAACGACAACTATGAGAAGCTCCTGGAACAGCTGCGGATCGCTGCCCAGTACCGTTTTGGCCGGCACACGGAGAAGCTCGACCAGTTTGATGAACAGTATTCCCTCTTTGATGAGGCTGAGTCCGCCGCGGATGACAAGGCGAAAGAACCCTCCGCAGAAGAAGTCGTCATTTCCTACGCCCGCAAAAAGCAAAAAGGCAAGCGCGAGGAAGACCTGAAGGGCCTGCCTGAGGAGATCGTCCCGACGCATTCCGTATCCAGGGAAGAACTGGATGCTTTCTTTGGCGTGGGCAACTGGAAAGCAATGCCTTCCGAGACCTATAAAAGGGTACGTTATGAGCCGGCTTCCTGGACGGTCGAGGTGCATACAGTGGAGGTCTATGTCGGTACCGGCGGAGACCATCAGGATGAGTTCCTCCGCGGCAGCCGCCCTAAGGACCTGATCCGCAACAGTATCGTCACGCCTTCCCTTGGCGGGGCGATCCTGAACGGAAAATTTGTCCTTGCCCTCCCTTTTAACAGGATAGAGCAGGAATTCAACCGTAACGGCCTTGCCATTTCCCGGCAGACCATGGCGAACTGGATCATCTCCTTCTCTAGGTATTTCAAGCCCTTGTGGGAACGGATGCGACAGCACCTGCTGGGGATGCCGGTCATACAGTCGGATGAGACACCGACACAGGTCATACAGGATGGGAGGCCAGCCGGCAGCAAGAGCTGGATGTGGGTCCACCGTTCCGGGGAACTCTGTAAGGACAAGGCCATCGTCCTGTATGAGTTCCAAAAGACCCGGCACCACACCCATCCGTTAGAATTCTACGGGGATTACAAGGGAGTCCTGGTGACGGATGGCCTTCAGCAATACCACCTGGTCGAACAGAAGGTCACGGGTCTTACAAACGCGAATTGCTGGGCGCATGCGCGGAGGGATTTATCGGATGCCTGCAAGGCGATCGGAAATACAAATGTACAGGCCTTAAGACAGTCTGTCGCGCACCAGGCATTGGAACTGATCGCCAGGATCTATAAGGAAGACGGCGATCTCAAAGAACTTAGTGCGGAAGAACGTCTGGAGCAGAGGAAGATCAAGGTCAAGCCTCTGGTTGAGGCCTATTTCGCGTGGGTTCGTGAGCAGTTGTCATCCGGGCGGTCGTTGCCAAAGGGGAAAACCGCTGACGGTCTGAATTATTGTCTCAACCATGAAAGATATCTGAAGGTCTTCCTGACAGACGGAAATGTCCCGATCGATAATTCGGCAGCCGAGCGGGCTGTCCGGCCATTCTGTGTCGGAAAGAAAAACTGGATGTTCTTCAATACGGTCAAAGGGGCGGAAGCCAGTTCCGTTGC
>CACZQE010000282.1 GCA_902783205.1 uncultured Lachnospiraceae bacterium
GAGAAAGAAAACAAAGAAAAAGAATGACCTTGAAATGCTCGAAGAACGATTTGCTCCTTCACAGGCAGAAGATCTCAAGCAGATCGCCGCTGACTGGAGAAACCTTGTGAGTTCCCTGGACAACCCCATGCGGCGCTATCTCAAGAAAGCCTCTGTTTTTGTGGAGGAGGACAGCAGTTCTTTAAAGCTTGTTTTTGATCCGGAAGACCTGCCCAGCACCATAGCAGTCGACTATTTTGAGAAGGATCATCACGCCAACCTGGATCAGCTTGCCGCAATCATTGCCAGGCGGACAGGAAAGCTGGTAAAGCTTTTCTGCACAAACAAAAAGCCTGAATCCCGCTCTGAAAGCCAAGGCATTGATCTGAGTCGGATCCACATGGATGTAACCATAGAGTAAACACGATACATGAAACATTATCCAATAAAAAGAAAAACGGAGGAATATACTAATGGCACGAAGAGGCGGCTTCTCCGGCGGAATGCCCGGAAACATGAACAACCTGATGAAGCAGGCACAGAAAATGCAGAAGCAGATGGAAGAAACCCAGAAAGCGCTTCAGGAGAAGACATACGAGGCAACTGCCGGCGGCGGTGTCGTAGCTGTAACCGTATCCGGAAAGAAAGAGATCACAGCCATCCGGATTGATGAGGAAGTAGTGGATCCCGATGATATTGAAATGCTTGAAGATCTGATCATGGCAGCTGCCAATGAAGCCTTAAGGACCATGGAAGAGGATTCCCAGGCACAGATGGCCAAGCTGACAGGCGGACTCGGAGGAGGCTTCGGTTTCTGATGAATTACTTCAGCACGCCGGTCTCAGATCTGATCGAAGAACTCCGGCGCCTTCCGGGCATCGGAAACAAATCAGCCCAGCGGCTGGCATTCCATATCATCAATATGCCCCAGTCCCATGTGGAACACCTTTCGGAAGTCATGGTCAATGCGCGGAAAAAAATCCGTTACTGCTCTACCTGCTGCACACTTACGGATGCGGACCAGTGTCCGATTTGCTCCAGTCCCAACAGGGACCATGAGACCATCATGGTGGTAGAACACACACAGGATCTGGCAGCCTATGAGAAGACCGGGCAGTATAACGGTGTATATCATGTTCTTCAGGGGACCCTGGTTCCCAGTCTGGGAAAGGGACCTTCGGGGATTCGTTTTGAGGAATTGATGAACCGGCTCACGGATGAAGAGCATCCGGTCCGCGAACTGATCCTGGCTACCAACTCCAGCCTGGACGGAGAGGCGACAGCCATGTTCATCACAAAAAAGGTAAAGCCCCTGGGAATAAAAGTATCACGAATCGCCAGCGGAGTTCCTATAGGAGGAGAGCTGGAGTATATTGATGAAGTCACCCTCTCAAGGGCCCTTGACGGCAGAGTCGAATTATAGAAGTCATTTCGGCAGATCCTGCTGCAAATATACAACTGAAAACAGTACAAAAAAACGGCAGACCGTCTAGACGGTCCGCCGTTTTCATTTATGAGGGGAGAGGATTTGTAAGATTGAGCTTACGGTTATAAATATACAAAGGAACTGTGTTCAATCTGTGTTCGAATTCTTAATAAGGACTAAAGATATTATTTCGTCCCGCCACTCTTTCGTCTGTTTTGTGTACAGAAAAAAACAAAAATCATAAGCAGCATACTCACAAATCCGCCGGCAAGTCCGCCAAGGTGTGCTGCATTGTCCACACCGCCGTCTGTAAAGCCGTAATACAAGGCGGAAGCAATCATAAAAAGGACTCCTCTCATCCCGATCCGGTCAGATATTCTTTCCTGCCGTAAAGTTTTCTGAGCCAGCAATACAGCACAGAGTCCTCCCATAACACCGAATATGGCTCCGGAAGCGCCCGCACTGACGGTCTGCGGATCCATATAAAGGGTGAAATAAAGAGAAGCCAGGCCTCCGCTTATACCGGAGATCAGGTAAATCACCAGATAAGCCGCCTTTCCCGTTATCCTCTCCAGTCGGCTTCCCAGAAGAACCAGAATCAGCATGTTTCCGAGCAGATGTTCCGGGCCGAAATGCAAAAACATCGATGTAATGAGCCGGTAGTACTGCCGCCCTATGACTACACTTGTCCATGAAAGTGCGCCGCACCTCTCCATCAGATTCGGATCCTCGGTGCTTCCCATAAGACTGATCAGCAGAAAAACCAGCAGATTTACAGCAAGGATCATAGTATTGACCGGGGTGAAAGTTCCGGACAGGGAATTTCTCCGAATAGCCTTCTCCCTTTTGGCCGCTTCTTCCGGTACTGTTTCCAGACCGGCCCGGATTCCGAAAAAGTCACTTCTCTGATTCTCAAAAATCAGCAGTCTCTTCTCATCCTCCAGAAGAAGCCAGGCCTCCGGATCATGTTTGATCCCGTTAAGGGATTTCTCTTCCGGCAGGGAACTGAAAAGATAAAGCTTTTGTGTCCGGACCGGTTTCCGGTCTCTTATCATCAGCTTCCTGGCCAGATCTTCCTGCACCCGGTCTCTCTCTTCGGGATCATCCTTTTTCTGCCCGGCAAGTCTGGGGGGGATCAGAATCAGAAGACCTGTTGTCTCACTCCCTCTCCTGCTGTAGAATCTGTCCCGATTATCATCTGTCCCGACCGGATCAAATCCCATGGAACGCAGATATCTGTCCGTTTCTCTTGTCAGATCCATCATGATACCTCCCTGTAAAGACAATTACAGGTATCATCATAACATATCTGCCGGCGGTTTGTTCCAGAGAAAACGATATTTTTTCTGGGCGAAACATACTACGGATCCGTATTCCAGAGTTTCTGATTCACCGGACACCACACGGATGCCCCGGACCCAGGTACCGTTGGTCGACCCCAGATCTCTGACCAGATAAGGGTCTTCTCCGGGATTCCTGAGGATCACGGCATGTCTTCTGCTGACGGAAGCATCCGAGATCACCATACGGTTGGCTGTTCTGTCACTGCCTATGTAAAAAGGAACCGAGTCGATCATATATATTTCTCCCGTATCAAGAGATTTCAGATAGGGCATTTTCTGTCTTATGGCGCTCAGTACTGTAGTCGCATCCGGGTCCGGTCCCCTGTGCTCTTCCGGATTAACATCATTCAGTTTTCTGATAGCCTCCGGTCTCTGTCCCTGTTCATTCTCCAGCCATCCCGATGTCGTCTGTATGATATCTGACGGCTGACTCAGTTTATTTTCATCTGAGTCATCATCGTCCTCTGTATCCGTATGGCGGATATGTCCGGACAGATACAGATATAAGAGCCCGGCTGCTGCTGCTCCGAAGATCAGCCAGACAGCTGCCAGGATTCGCCGGGAAGGATAATAATAGCCGATACGAAAGCTCAGTATCAGCAGCCACATGGCAAATAATCCGCCTGCGGCTGTTACCGTAACGCCTGTGACAAGGAGGATTGTTTTCCCTTTTCCTGCCCCTCTTTCTTCGTCTTCCTGATCCTTTTCCAGATCTTCTTCCTGTTCTCTTTCCTCCTCTGCAAAAAAGTCATCATATGAGTCACCTTTTCTTTCCGGATCGGCATAAGGCAGCTTTTCCTCTTCCTTCAGGCACTCCTCAATCAGAGATCTCCGTACTCCCTGCTTTCTGACAGTCCAGAAGACGCGGTACATTAAATTGACAGCCGCTGTGTCTTCATAGTCCACTTTGGTAAGAAGCCAGGACAGAAGGTCTGTCATTTTTCCCGTGATATCGTCGGTGCGGACCGGCCCGTAAATCCACCGGATACTATCTCCGTCCAGATAGATATCCTCCGGCTCATAGCTCAGATATGCCGGTTCCAGCAGATAGTCTTCCAGCTGAGAAAGAACTTCCTTTATACCCTGCAGAACAGTGCGGCACATGGACAGGGAATATGCACTTTCCTCAGAAAGGTCAATCAGGCTTTTCATTCCGGTCACTTCATAGAGCAGGCTCATTTCCCGGTCCGAACACCTGAGTGTGACCGGCAGCAGACAGGACAGGCGGTTATATCGCATGACATGATACTCCGTATCGTAAAAATAGGGATTGTCCGCAGCTTCCTTATCACAGTATCGGTGAAATCCTTCCGTCAGCAATTCCTCATCACCTCTTTTCCAAAAAGATCCTGCATGCTTCCCTCATCATTTCCTCCTGGTCTGCGGAGGCTGAGAAAGCAGTATAGCAATAGCTGAAAGCCCCCATCCCTGAATATCTGCGGGCACCGGACAGGGGAATCGATGTGTGTATGACAGCAGTCACCTTCACAAGATGATTTCCCTTATCTGCAGTGACCCGGCAGGCCTTTCCGGCTGTCAGGCTGCCGCTGATTCGGGGTGGCAGGGTTTCCGCAGCCTGCCTCTCTTTCTCCGGAAGCAGGTACAGCTCAGCTCTTCTGACTGCCTCTTTCTGGCTTTGGCCGATGACAAGGGACATATCAAGAAGAAAGAGGAGAAAGCAGATCGCAGCGGCAATGATAAACAAAAAAACCGGCACAATAACTGATACCTCAACAGTAATCATCCCTTCTTTACCTGTGGGCTGTCTGCTGTTTCTCTCTGCCCTGTACAGCTTTCTCAAATAAACCTCCCCTTTCAATTCTTTTATCTGTCACGGGATACACACCTTGCACATTTACGCATGCCCGCCACTTCATCGTAGGGAACTGCTTTCACTGACCGCCTGAGGCCGCTGCAGGAGAGGCTGACATGATAGTGGCTGCCTCCCGGTGTAATATAGATACTTCCGGGCATCCTTTTCCCCCTGCAGCACTTTCTGCAGGGGGCCAGCCCTGATGAGTTTACAATGCCCCGAATCAGCCGGCCGCTCTTAATCCGTATAAAAATATAGGAACAGTCAGCATGCGTGTGATACACTGTCCCATTCTCAGCTATGTAGACTGTCCGGCCCTTGTCTTCAGCCTGCTTTCCATGTTCCACATAACCGGAAAAGATCCTCTGGCTGAGAGTGATTCTTTTCCGCAGGGTAAACCGGCTGACCGGCGGGTAGGGTACACGGTATGCATAGGAAACAGTCATTCTGATTTCCTGTTTTTCCGGGTCCGTATCTTCACTGACAGAAAAGTCTTCACTGATCAGGGCCATATTGATTGCTGACCGGTCCAGAACTTCGAAAAATGCCTGCCGGCAGTTCTCACCCGTCTGTCCGTATCCGGTGCATCCCTGCAGATTACAGCAGCGCTGCAGGGCTGTCGAAGCCGCAAACCTTACAATGGATTCTGTCATCAGAAGCTGGCCAATGGCAAGCAGACTGCACAGAGCGAACAGAAAGACCGGCAGAAGCAATGCTGCTTCCACCGTTGCTGAACCTGAACGGGAAACAAGGCAGGATGCTCTGAGATTCCTTCGTAACAACCATAATCGGACCTGTGCCTGGAGAGACTTAATATAGTTTTTGATGTTTATGATGTAACTGTTATTTTCTTTTTTCATACAGAGCACCCTGCTTTATTCCCCGATGATGCGGATTCTCTCACA
>CACZQE010000283.1 GCA_902783205.1 uncultured Lachnospiraceae bacterium
GGCGTATTTGAATTTTCAGCTCTGAATGTAGGGCCGAAAGAGTATACACTTCCCAGGGCAAGGGCAAAAGGCTCAAGATGCAGCTGGCCGGAAACAGTCAGGCAAGCGTGACGTCCGAAAAAGTCCTCATCATAATGGTCGTCCGCGCGGGTTGTAACAGTAAATGCCTCTCCTGCCCCTTCAGCATCATTTGTTGTGATCAGAGGCGGTGTTACATACTGAAAACCACAGGACTGAAAATAGTTGTGGATAGCTGTAGAAAGAACAGACCGGACCTTAAACATAGCCTCAAAAGTATTTGTTCTGGGACGCAGGTGGGGCATCTCGCGAAGCTTTTCGAAACCGATCCTGTTCTTCTGAAGGGGATAATCCGGTGTTACCGCGCCGATCAGGGTTACTGTATCGGCCGCGAAATCAAAAGGCTGTCTGGCAGAAGGAGTCGGAATAACTTTTCCTGTACACTCGATCGTTGCGCCTGTGGCAAAGCTTTCTGATCCGGTCATCTCCGTCTTGTCATTATAGACCACCTGACAGGGGGTAAATGTTGAACCGTCCGTACAGGAAATGAATCCCACTCCGCCGCTGGGACGATGTGACTTGATCCTGACCTGTATAACATGATTACGGTCTAAAAATGCATTATCATTAGAATAAACTGCTTTAAAAATATCTTTTACCGATGTTAACTTATCTTTAATCATAGTAATCCTTCCATAATGCCAGACGCAAATTTTTACTTTCTATCGCCCTATGGGGCAAATATAAAATTAGCAGATGAAGGCATATTTGTCAATTGTTACGGAAGGGCATACTCCTTTATCAACTCTTCAAGATCAGCGCCTTCGGAAAGACGCCTTAACATATAGTCACCGGGACATTCCTGAGCCTTTACCCTGTCAAAAAGCGGCTCCAGATATCTCTCTTCGCCGAGGCCTCTGTCGAGGAGTCCGCCCCTGGCGATTTCCAGTACATTTCCACAGAGCCGGTAGACGGCATCCCTGTCCACGAAGGAGGGAAGGTCCTTTCGTATGAAGAGATGTCTGAGCTCAGTCGGGTTATAGCCGTGCCCGTAAATGACCCTGTCATTTTCCAGCATATCCGTAAGCTCATGAAGCCTCTTTTTCAGTCCCACATGAAAAGCCGCTACAGACAGAGTGTCTTTGACCGGCTGGCAGCAGACACTGCGGAATTCGACAGTTCCCCTGAAGGTCAGGTCCTCATGCTTAAAAGATCTGAGATATTCGAGGTCTCCTTTCCGGGGCGTGATGAGCATTTTATGGTATTTTCCTCTCTCATAATATTCGCCCTCTATTTCTTCCCGGGCAAAAAAGTCTCTTAAGGGGAGAGGCTCGAAATTCACATATTTTCCTTCTCTTTCCGTGCAGTAAATGCTGGTTGACTGAATGTAGTCCAGCAGTTCGGCAGTATCCCTGAAAGTATACTCGTAGGGGCCCACATTGTGGGGGTTGATTCCGTGCGTAGAGTTTTCCCAGAGGATATCACGGTAACAGAGATAATCCTCAGCCTCGCCAAGAAGGACAGAATTGGAAAAGATCCTCGCTTTCAGCGGTTCCAGCAGAGAAAATGTATTAATGATCTCAGGGATATCTTCATATTCTATATCCAGCTGTACCTGTGAGGCGCTGGAAAATGTACCAAACTCCGGATGCGTATGAAAATACATGGGAAGCGTCCGGTATTTGGGGTAGGAGTGCAGATGATGAAAGAGCATCCGGTATCTTCCATTCGGCACGGGCACGTTCTGGTTATAAATGCGGTAGGGATTGATCCCCATCCCGGTCAGTGTGTAATTATAGGAAGACAGGCATTCCTGAAGAAAACGGTAATAGTTGAGGAACCTGGTCTCCGCCTCCCGAATGTCCTTCACCCGGCCCAGGGAGAGTTCCAGATTATTGTAGGAACAGTCATAGGACAGAGTATCCCCCACTTCGGGATTCTCGGCAAGACAGACATCCCCGTTTTCATCGTAGCCGGCCGGGACAAAGGAAAATTTCATTGTCGTAAAGGAGAGAGCGGAGATCTGTCGCCGCTTTACTGCCCCGGCCCCGGACCATCTGCATGCCCTTCTCCACAAAGCCGTCGCTGAAGCGGTCTCTGACCTGCCATGCATAACGGTTTTCCATATTGACAAACTTAGATCTTTCAAAGTGCAGCGTTTCATCAATATCTTCTCTGCCAAAATCCCGGAAAAAATCTATCATTTCATCGATAGCCCGGATCGCAGCATCGGCAATGGGAAGATTGTGCCCGTCCTCGCTTACCAGATGGACAGTTTTCAGATCAAATCTGGCTGCATTCTTTGTGTTGGCTATAGCCCTGATCTGGGAGTTGACATCCGCTCCCGCCCTGCCTCTACAGGCAAGAAATATAAGAAAAAGCTGCAGAAAAAAGACGTCCCGCCTGTCAATCCCTGCCTCGTCAAGTGGATTTAAGTCGATCATACGCAGTTCGATATGGTCGGCTCCCTTTTCGTCAAAGGCAGCCCGGGAATAAGGACCGGACGGCTTTACTCTGACGGGGAAATAAAGTTCGGAAGGAGACTGTATGAGTTCGTTTTCCACGATATTGTCAATGCTTGCCACATAAGAGTCAAGATCCGAATAATCAAGAACCGGCGTAAAAAAGTTCCAGTAGCCTATATCCGAACACCGGCTGGAAGCCATGCCGTTATACACATCTTTTCCGCATTTGCCCTTCTCAAAATAGGAACTGTCAAGAAGAGGGCTGGCAGCAGATATGGCGACGACCAGCCAGTTGTACATTTGGGCGGACGCAGCTAATGACACATAAAAATCATCTTTATACTTCCTGAAATCTTCCGTTCCGGACAGCAGGAAATCCTCTTTCAGCAGTTCTTCGTTAAAGGAATAATTAAAGTGGATTCCTGAAAAAGTCATCTTGTATCTTCCGTAACGCATGGCAAGATACTCCCTGTATTCGGTCTTGGCGTAATCCTCTCCTTCAAATCTGGCTATGGGAATGTTGTCCTCATTCAGGATGTAAGGAGGATTTGAAAAAGGCCACAGATATTCCCTGTTCTCCAGATTGGACAGGGTGTCTTTGATCTGACGGGTCAGTTTTAAAAGCTCTTCATATGCCGGCCCGGCCCCGGGAAGGGGGGCGGTATTGATCTCTGTCTGGTTTTCGCAGAAATCACGGACAATATGCTTCTCCTCTTTGGAGAATGGATGGGGAGTCTGGGCAAGAAAACCGTCTTCCGTCACCCGAAGCCCTTCCTTTTCCAGTCCGATCAGGCCGTCAAAAAGGCGGGCTCTAATGTTTTCTTCCTTAAAATGCAGCATAGCTATTTCCTTTACAAATGTGAATACATCAGGTACAGTGCTTTAATGCTTTCAGGATCAGGGATATATTCGCTGCCGTGGCTGTCGCCGGTCATCAGCAGCTTACCTTCCTTATAGGAAAACAATCTGGTAAAAGGCGCATGTTCCCAGGTCCCGCCGTACAGTGTGGTTGTTGAAATAATAACGTTATCTTTTTCCTCTCTGATATAGAGAGTATCTTTACAGTTGTTATGGGCATAGAGTATGTCGCCGTCGTATATGAGCAGATTCAGTTTGTTTTTGGGAGA
>CACZQE010000284.1 GCA_902783205.1 uncultured Lachnospiraceae bacterium
AAGAAGAAGAAGGACATTTCGACTGCTCAGGCAGTCTTTCCATATAGCAGGAGTCGATAAGATCCTTTCCATCTATTTCGTTTTTTTCCTGGTAACAACCGTGATCCTGCTGTATGTGGAACCACATATCAAAAACTACTCTGACAGCCTGTGGTACTGTTTTGCAGTGACGACAACGGTAGGCTTTGGCGATATTACCGCAACAACTGCTGTCGGCCGGATCCTCACTGCTGTCCTGTCGGTCTGTTCCATTATTGTCGTGGCGATCGTCACCGCAGCCATCACCAGTTTCTGTCTGGACCAGGCCAAATTGAAGGCGAGCGACAGCGCAAAACAATTTATGGATGATCTGGAACATCTCTCAGAGCTTTCCCCGGAAGAGCTGGACGAACTCTCTGCCAGGATCAGGCAGTTCCGTCTCACAGGAGAAAGAGAGCTGGACAAGATCCGAAAAAGAAGAAAGGGTAAGCATTAAAAACCCACTTAAATTCAAGAAAAAGGCGTCATACAAACAATCTGTCCATTTTACAACTTGAGCAGAATCGTTAGTAGAACGCCTTTTTTATTACTCATCTGATGGGGATGCAAGTAACTGCCTCATTTGGTCAACCGAGATGCCAAGCTGAGCAGCCCCTTGGGCAGGAGTAATGATTTCCTGTCTGATCAGAGAAAGAATTATGTTTGTCTCGCCTTGAGCCAGGCCCTCAGCCAAACCCTCAGCCCGGGCTTCATCCCTTAGTCTCTCAACAATTTCGCACATCCTGCTTAACCCTCCTTCATCCTTTTTAAGATATCTTTTCTCTCTGGAAGACACGGGATATCTCCCATCATCATAATACTCGTCATCCACAAACAATTTCATGAGATCTGCAATGTCACTGCCATCATCCACTGAAGCATTCACATAAACTTCAGATAAGCCATTATACACTTTCATGCTTGTTTCTCTGATAATACGATCCACATGGTAGACTGTTTTGTTTTGATGAAAGATATCGAATTTCGAGATAAAAACACTGATGATATCCGGAATCTCCTTAAAGCATTGTCCTGGGTCCGTAGTATTAGTTGTCAAACATGCGGTATTATAACGCACTCTCCTCTGGTGGTCATCCAAATCGGATTTTTGAACCTCAACCGCAACTTGGGTACCATCTCCCAGAATACAATCAAGATCTAACTCTACAGATCTTCCCTGTAGATTCCTAAGCTCTCGCTGTGTCTTATTCTGTAACACTAATAAATCCGAATCCTGAAGTATCACCCTTAATATTTCCTGGCAAAAATCATTTTTTTCTGCCATCACCTGAAACATTGTGTCATCAATGGGGTTGAGCTTCCTGGCTTCTTCTCTGATTTTAGCCCTGTTGCCCAAATATCCACTCTCCTTTCCTTGTTTGGAAAGGCCTCTCCAGGATTTTATTAGTATATCATGACAGAGCCTGAGACAAAAGGATTTCTATAAATAAAAATGTAAAGAAGGAGACCTGAACGTGTGAGCCATAGAAAAAGAAAGGGCAAGCACTAATCGCTTACCCTTTTATTATCATCCAGATCCAATTATAATACTTTGTTCTTCAGGCGTCATCGGCCAAAGACCCGAACAGCCTCATGCGGAACATCTCAGCCAGCCCTACTTTCCTGTCCAGGATCTGTAAAGCTACCGGAATATGCTCATCCTTAAGTCCGCAGTCTATGTAGTCGGTCCGCAGCCAGCGGGCTCCCAGTCCATGCTTATCCCAGGCATAGTCACAGTCATCCAGGATCACGAAGCTTTCCACAGGCTCCGGCGCGCGGTAGATCCAGGACTTGATCTCCCTGGCCCTGCGGCCGAAGTCGATGTAATCGGTCTTGTCGAAGATCTCAAGATCACATTCCGCCAGGGCCTTTGTCAGAAATCTCCCGTCGAAATCCATCTTGTCGGGATCCTTGTCCCAGCCGCCTCTCCAGGAAGAAGACAGTACAATCTTCGCTCCGCTTTCCTCCACGATCTGCTGCAGCCGGCGGACTCCTTCCGGGTCAACCGGATTATTCAGGACATACTCCCTAAGATCCGTTCCATCACTATTCAAAAAATACTGTTCGGAATTCAATACTCCGTCCACATCCAGAAAAATGACCTTCAACCCTATCCCCTCCAAATACCGTTACGGGGTCTGCATCTTCTTTGCTTCCTCGATCCCTCTGCGTTCCTCCTCCAGCTGTTCGTGCAGCTGCAGGGAGGTCCAGACCGCATTGAACTCCGTGAGCATGGCCTTGTAGCTGATCCGGGGGAGCGCAATCGTCCTCATCTCTTCAAGGACTTCAAAAACCCGCTTCCTGGGCAGGCCGGCCATCACCATCATGGTATCATCAAAGCCGGGCCCGGCTTCCTTCCGAAGGTAGTCTGCCTGCTGGCTGTCACTGCCGTAAGCCACGAAGCCAACCGGCACATCATACTGTTCGTTCTTTACAAATACCGGGCGGACACCCTGTCTTAGACAGAAGGCTTCAAGAGCTTCCCGAGCCTCCTCTTCTGAAATATTGTAAAACAGAATTACTTCTTCCATCTATCTAAATCCCTTATCCAATGAAATCTTTATCTATAGAATAGCCGTTTTCCTTCCTGGTACTTTGGCTCACAGGTCATGTTGATGCGCAATCTTCTGAAGATCTCCAGGTCAACCGGAGAGAGCATAACGGAGCAGTGGGCGTCTGTGTTGCAAAGCTGCGGAAGACACGCGAGAGCTTTCTTGGCATTCTCATCAGCTGCGGCACTCACGGAAAGGGCGATCAGAACCTCGTCTGTGTGCAGTCTCGGATTTCGGTTTCCCAGGTAACTGGTCTTCAGATCCTGGACCGGCAAGATAACATCAGCAGCAAGCAGGTCGATCTCATCCGGGATGCCTGCCAACTCTTTCAGAGCGTTCAGCATCATAGCGGAAGCTGCACCAAGCAGGTCCTGGTTCTTTCCGGTAATGATCTTGCCGTCCGGAAGTTCGATGGCAGCTGAAGGTTCGCCGGTTTCCTCTTCCCTGGCAAGGGCAGCACCTGCCACCTTGCGGTCTTTGGTGCTGATTCCGGCCTGTTTCATGAGGATCTCAAGCTTGCTGATCTCCCCGTCTTTGTCCCCACCCTTTTTCTTCTCATAGAGGGCCTTGTAATAACGGCGGATGATCTCCTGGCGGGAGGCTTCCTGCACCACCTCGTCATCGACGATACAGTTGCCTGCCATATTGACACCCATGTCTGTGGGGGACTGATACGGACAGGTTCCGTAGATTTCCTCAAAGATGGCACGGAGCACCGGGAAGATCTCAACGTCCCTGTTGTAATTCACGGTTACCTTACCGTAGGCATCCATGTGAAAAGGATCGATCATATTCACATCGTTGAGGTCGGCAGTCGCTGCCTCGTAGGCGATGTTTACAGGGTGCTTTAGCGGGATATTCCAGATCGGGAAGGTCTCGAACTTGGCATAGCCGGCCTTGATCCCTCTCATATTCTCATGGTAAAGCTGGGACAGGCAGACCGCCATCTTTCCGCTGCCGGGTCCGGGAGCGGTAACCACGATCAGGGACCGGCTGGTCTCCACGTATTCATTTTTTCCGTAACCGTTCTCACTGACGATCATTGGAACGTTGGAAGGATAGCCTTCGATCGGATAATGTTTGTAAACAGCGACGCCGGCATTCTTCAGTCTGTTGATGAAAATATCAACAGAAGCCTGCCCTGCATATCTGGTAATGACTACACTGCCGACATAGAGCCCGACACTGCGGAACATGTCGATCAATCGGATTACTTCCATATCATAGGTGATGCCGATATCGCCTCTGCGCTTGTTGGCATCAATGGCCCCGGCACTGACAGCGATCACGATCTCCGCCTGCTCTTTCAGTTTCAACAGCATGGAAAGCTTGCTGTCCGGCTGGAAGCCCGGAAGGACACGGGAAGCATGATAGTCATCAAAAAGCTTGCCGCCAAACTCCATGTAGAGCTTGCCGCCAAACTGGTCGATCCTCTCTCTGATATGTTCCGACTGCATATTCAAATATTTGTCATTATCAAAACCTGTTCTCTTCATAATCCCTCGCTATCTCGTAAAAATAGTAAAAGCAAGATTCACTTGCTCTTTTATGTTACTCTATTCAACTCAACTACCATCTTATCACTTTCCCTTTGTTTTTACAACAAAAGATGACGGCAGAAACAGATCTGCCGTCATCGTAATCGTATAAGAAGAAAATATTATTCGTAAATGTAGACGCCTCTTCCGTCCCAGACACCGGCCCGCTTTCCGGTCTTGCCGGTACCCTGCGGTCTCTTGCCGGACTGAATCTGAAGTTCGTCGCCTATGGTCAGCTTATTATGGACCAGGCTGTTATAAACTCTGTCATCCAGGGCATACTTCATGGAGGAGGACTGACATCCGGACAAAGACCCCTTCACCAGCCTGGTTGCTGCCTCCGCGGCTCTGACTGCGGCGCGCACTGCGCCCACATCGCCTTCCACCTTCACGACAATCCTGGCACTGTAGCCACTATATTCATAACCTAACAGCTTCACATTCCCGGTCTTTAAGGCCGTGTCAGCTGCCTGAATGGCTGAAGCGAGACCAATTGCCTCGATCAGTCCGATACAGTGATTGTTAGCCATGGCAGTACTCCTTCCGGACCAAACCTACTTACTCTACTATATGATAACACAAAAAATACCACGATTCCATGGAAAAGAGAGTAAATATCTGCCAGGTTATCTATACTTTTCTGCCACTGTCCTGCCCGGTCTATACCATAAAGTTTCCGGCATCAGTCCAGCAACATGCTTACTCCGCCGTACATGCCGGCATCATTACCCAGCTCAGCCAGGACAAACTCTGTATCTTTCATGCTGGAATGAACATACTCTTTGAAATGGCTCCGGATCACATCGATCACAATCTGGCCAGCCTTGGACACGCCTCCTCCGATGATATAAGCTTCCGGATCCATCACGTTGGACACGCCTGCCAGGGCCTTGCCCAGGATCTGACCGAACCGGTTCACGATGGAAAG
>CACZQE010000285.1 GCA_902783205.1 uncultured Lachnospiraceae bacterium
TAAAGAGGAAGATATCCCCCAGATGATCACCTGGGCGCTGGCCGAGACCAACCCCTTCTACCCCGTTCCCGTCGTCTATGACCGGCATCGCTGCGAAGCCGTCATCCGCCGCATCATCGCCGAAGCCTGACCCCTACCATCCTGTATAAAGCTACCCACGGGGCACCGGAGAACAAATCTCCCGTGTCCCGTTCTGCTGTCTATGGGGCACAAAAACCTTTACATATACACTATCCCCGCTATACTACAGCCGGGCTTATTGTGCCAATGAAATCGAAAAACCTTTATCCTGTTCGTGAAAACAGGAAAAGCCCCGACATCACAGGCTTTATCGAAAATATTTATTGCACATCATATGTAATTATGTTAATATCTATTAGATATACTTGTTTTTGCTGCCTTTTCTAATCCGAATCAGAAAAATGATAAAATCAGAAAAATGATAAAACTATTCGTCTCCTGCCATAAGCGTTCCGTCGTTCCGGATCATCCGCTGCTTCAGCCCATTCAGGTCGGAACAGAACTGGCATCTGAAGAATTCCCCGGATTCCTGCATGACAACACCGGCGACAACATTTCAGTCAAGAATCGATCCTATTGCGAGCTGACTGCGCAGTACTGGGCGTGGAAGAATTACAACGCGGATTATTACGGTTTTTTCCATTATCGCCGATACCTTTATCCGGACCTGAACCCAAAACTGCCGTACCGGCTTGAAAAGGAGCTTTCCCTTCAGACACTTCAACGGCTTCGCTTTGATACATTTGAAGATCTGATCCCACAGTACGATATTATTATGCCAAAAGCCGAAGATATGCATGTTTCCGTCCGAGAACACTATGCCTGCGCACCTTACCATCATGCCAGAGATCTCCGGCTTGCCGAATCAATCGTCAGATCTCTCTGGCCTTCCTATGTGCCTGCAATGGAAACATATTTCTCCCAGACATCCCTTTACTTCGGCAACATCTTCATCATGAGGAAGCCGATGTTCCAGAACTACTGCAGCTGGCTTTTCCCTGTCCTGGAGGAATTTGACCGGATATCAGACTGCTCAGATTATTCCCCTCAGGAACGACGTGTTGATGGATACCTGGCAGAACGGCTGCTGGGGATCTTTTTCCTGCAGAACCGTCAATTCCTGAAAAACGTTGAAATTCCCCGTGTTCACTTCCTCTCCGGGGCGGAATATCAAAAGGAACGTCTTCTCAATATGATTCTACCACCCGGAACCAGAATTCGTTCTTCAGCAAAGAAAATGATTAAAAGGCCATAATATGGAAGATAAACTTCGCAAGTTACAACTTACGGAACTTGAAATTTTGAATGAATTTGTTCGAATCTGCAATGAGCATAACCTGCAGTATTATCTGATGGGAGGGACACTTCTTGGTGCGGTGCGGCATAAGGGCTTTATCCCATGGGATGATGATATCGATGTCATTATGCCGAGAGCGGATTATGACCGTTTCGCAGACCTGTGCAAAACGTCTCTTAGTCCGGACTATTTCTACCAGGCACCCGAGACCGACCCGTATTATTATCTTACTTATGCCAAGCTTCGGAAAAACAGTACGGAAATTTACGAAGAACGCTTTATAAAATCAAAGTTCCATAAAGGGGTTTTTATTGATATTTTTCCCTTGGATCCATGCCCTGCTCCGGGTCCTGTTTCCCATCTTTTGTTCAATATCCTTGCTGTAATGAACTACCGAGGGCAAATTGATAGTGGCGAAACTTATGAACCGTATGAAGAGATGAGTGGAAGAATTGGCTATGCTGTCTTGAATCTCTTTTCACCTCAGAAGCTGCCCACAGTACGACGCAAAATTCTACGGGTTTCAAAGTTGCTTTCCAAAGGAGCCTATATTGCCTCTTATTCAGGTGCTTACGGATACCGAAAGGAAGTCTATCCTTCATCTTGGTTTTCTCCTGGCAGAAAAATACTATTTGAACAGTCGCAGTACACAATTCCAAAAGAGGCTGAACAGGTGCTTACCAGGCTTTACGGCCACGATTATATGATACCCGAACAAAAAGAGGAATGTATTCATATCTCGGTAACCTGATTTTATGTGTATTTATCAAAATCTAAGAAAGAGGCGATGCAAATGACAATAGCTCTTCTCACTGCTGCCGGTTCCGGAACCAGAATGGGGCAGGATATTCCAAAACAGTTTCTCCACATAAATGACAAGCCAGTCATTATTTATACGATGGAGCGTTTTCAAAACAGCCCGCTAGTGGATGCTATGATTCTTGTAACCCTGGAACACTGGATTGATTTTATCTGGTCTTACGCGAAGCAGTTTAAAATCACAAAGCTTAAATGGGTGGTTCCCGGAGGTGCAACAGGTCAGGAGTCTATCTATAACGGGCTTTCTACCCTCTGCAGAGAGAGTCCTGAGGATTCTGTTGTTATGATCCATGACGGAAACAGACCGATGGTAGACAACGATATTATATCCGACAGTATCCGTGTCTATCAGGAATACGGCTCAGCTGTAGCAGCAATCCCTTGCACGGAAGCCGTATTCAAGAGTCCGGACGGCATTGTATCCAATACATCTATCCCCCGTGAACAGCTTTACCGCACACAGACCCCGCATACCTATGATCTAAAGGATGCCATGTGGGCCTACGAAGAAGGAAGAGCAAAGGGAATCACCGGCACTACAGCCATCTGCACCTTGATGAATCAGCTTGGCAGAGAGGTCTATTTCTCCAAAGGAAGCGAGAAAAACATCAAGCTGACTACGCTGGATGATATTGAAATCTTCAAAGCGCTCCTGTCTACGGAGAGAAGTGGATGGCTTGTATGAGACTGCTGAACAATAAAGTTTATACCGAGGATCTCGACTATGTCTTGTCCCAGCATGACTTTACGCCCTTAAACGGGAAATCTGTTCTGGTCACTGGAGCAACGGGCCTGATCGGATCAGCAATTGTTGATCTGCTTTTACGTTATTCAGAATATCAGGAAAATGATATTCGCATCTACATTGCTGCAAGGAGTGCCGAAAAAGTGGAAGAGCGCTTTGGTATGTGCGATTATCTGCAGTATGTGCCTTATAATGCGTTGAAACCGGTGAACTTTGATTTTCATACCGATTTTATCATCCATGCGGCCAGTAATGCCTCTCCCGATGCCTATATGAAAGACCCCGTTGGCACAATGATGAGCAATTTCCTTGGGCTTGATAACCTGCTACGCTACGGCCTGCAATGCAAAGCAGAAAAGACAGTATACATTTCTTCCAGTGAAGTGTATGGCAAGAAGGATTCTGCCGGTGCATATAGCGAGATGGATTATGGTTTTGTGGATCTCCTGAATGCCCGTTCGTCTTATCCGATAGGAAAGAGAGCGTCGGAAACTCTATGTGCCAGCTATGCTGCACAGTACGGAAGTTGCTTTTCCATTGCTCGCCCCGGGCATGTCTATGGCCCTACGGCGACAGCGAGAGATAAGCGAGTCTCCTCGGCTTTTGCTTACCTTGCGGCAAAAGGGCAGGACATTACAATGAAAAGTGCGGGAACACAGCTGCGTTCCTACTGTTATTGTGTTGACTGTGCTTCCGCTATTCTTCAAATTCTGCTCTATGGCAGGAACGGGGAAGCATACAACATTTCCAATTCGTCTTCCGTCATCACAATCCGCCGAATGGCGGAGATTCTTGCGGATGCGGGGAACGTGCAACTTCTCTTTGAGATCCCGTCTGCTGCAGAAAAAGCCGCTTTCAATCCTATGGATAATTCCAGCCTGACAAGCGAAAAACTGGAATCACTCGGATGGAAAGGACTCTTTACCGCTGAAGAAGGGCTCTCCCATACGGTGAATATTTTAAAATCCTTTCTATAAAACATTAGGTTAGGGGTAAATAATATGGCATGGTCCGTTGAACTTGAAAATATCCACAGCAAAAAGGAAAAGATAACCCTTGAGGAACTGAAACAAATTGAATTGAATATGCTGAAGGCATTTGACGCTTTTTGCCGGGAAAATGATTTACGTTATTTTCTCGCTGGGGGGACACTTCTAGGCGCGGTTCGGCATCAAGGTTTTATCCCATGGGATGACGACATTGATGTGCTAATGCCGCGGCCGGACTATATTAAGTTTCTGGAAATGACCAAAGGGAAACCACTTCACGGTTATACCGTCCGCTCAATACAAACGCATCCGGAAGTCCATACACGCCCATTTATCCGAATAGTGGATGACCGTTATATGACATCTCTCTCTACTGCACCATTCTATATGCCGCCATGGATTGATATTTTCCCGATGGACGGCTTGCCGGACGGCATGGATACCTGTAAAAAGTATTTTGCCGACGCCAAGAAACTGAAGTGGATTATCGCCCGCTCCTGGCAGCCTATGAAGTATACAACCAAAAATAAGCTGAAAGCGGCTGTAAAAACGGTTTTGTATACTCCTCTCAGGCTGGTTGGACATAACCATTATCTTCGGAAATTGGAAGCTTTCGGCATGCAGTATGATTTTGAAACGTCGGAATATGTTGGCTGTGTGGTTGCCGGCGGCCATGGTGTCCGAGAACGCGTTAAGCGTGATGTTTTCTGCCGCCCTGTGCTGATGCGGTTCGAAGATGCCATGTTTATCGGTCCAGCCGGTTACCATCAGTATCTGTCCCAGCTCTATGGGGAAAACTATATGCAGATTCCGAAAAAGATACAGCAGACACATCTCAAAGAGGCCTGGAGAATCAGAGAACAAACAGAAAAGGAAGAAGAGAAATGACAGACAGTAAGCGTTCAGCTGTTCTTGCAGAAGCGAGGGAGCAGATTAATTCCCTTGATATCGTTCATGAAGGCATTATCTCAACCTATGATGCCTCCTCACGCAGCATGGTGATTAGCCGTGATTATTATGAGAAGGAGGGCAAAGAAAAAACCTACAGCAACCTTGAAAATATTACTGATCCTTTCTCCCGACTGCATTACCTGCTGTATCAGAAAATCCCCGGTATAAACTGTATCGCGATTTTCCGATCCATGTATGCCATGCTTTGGGCTCAGACAGGCAAGGATATTCTCCCGCACAGCATTCTCCATGTGGAGCATTTTTACGGGGCTGTGCCCTGCACAGGCAGTGTTCACCAGCCAGATGAGGATCTGCGTTCCTATGAAGAATACCTCGCGGATGATATCTGCAAGGTCCTCGGGAGTAAAACGACTGGAGAGGTTCCCGCCGTTCTGTTGCGCAACTACGGAGCAATCGTCTGGGGCCGGAACACAAAAGATGTCTGCAGAACAGCCCATATCTTCGAAGTCGTTGCCGAGCAGGAATGGAGGCTGAGAGAGGCGTCTGAGCCTATGAGCTATCTCGACTATAACGCTATGAACCGCTACCATACTCTCTATAACAAAGATGCAGTGAGTTACTGTCAGCCTTTCCCTGAATAAAAGGATATGAAACAGCTATGATAAAACGTTTTTTCTCCGATCTTAAGCGCTATTTTCCCTACGCAGTTCGTTCCGCGTCGGCGTCCCTGAAGGCTGAAGTGGCTGGTTCCTATCTCAACTGGATCTGGTGGATCCTTCAGCCCATCTGCTTCATGATGATTTATGCTTTTATCTTTGGCACGGTCTTTAATGCCAAGGAGGAACACTTTAGCCTTTTCATTTTCATAGGACTTACAATGTGGAACTTCTTCCATGCTGTCTGTATCCACAGTGTAAAAATTATCAAATCTAATAAGGGTATTCTCTCCAAGACATACCTGCCTAAATTTGTGTTATTACTTTCCAATATGATGGTCAACGGATTCAAAATGCTGATCTCTTTCGGGGTGGTGATCGTCATGCTCATCATAAACAGGATCCCGTTGACGTGGGCAGTACTCTGGATTGTTCCGGTTCTCATTGTTCTTTTCATTGTTACTTTTGCCTTTTCAATGATTCTAATGCATTTGGGCGTAATAATTCAGGACATGAATAATATCATTACCATTCTGTTCCGGCTTCTCTTTTATTTTACGGGCATTATGTATGATATCAGCAAAAGAATTCCCAAGCCACACAATTACTGGGTCATCCGTGTCAACCCTATAGCATGCCTGATTATCCAGATGCGCAAGGCGATACTAAACGGCCAGGTCATTCTGAAGATGACCCTTCTGGGCTGGTTTGGCATCGGGCTTGTGCTTTCCGCTTTTGGCGTCTGGCTGGTTTACCGCTATGAGAACAGCTATATAAAGGTAATATGAATATGGAACATGCACTTGAAGTCCGGGATCTGAATGTTTCTTACAGAAATATTCAGTCTTTCTCTATAAAACGAAATCTGTTTAACAGAAAAAAGGCCCCTGTCAATACGATCCACGCAGTCCGGGATGTAAGCTTTAACGCTGAGAAAGGCGAAGTGATTGGTATTGTGGGGAAAAACGGAAGCGGGAAAAGCACACTGTTAAGCACCATCGCGGGTGTTTTTGCCCCTGACAGCGGGACGGTAGACCTGAAAGGCAATACAGTATCGCTTCTTTCTCTCGGTACAGGGTTCAATAACGAAGTATCCGGCCGGGAAAATATATTCCTGAATGGGCTCCTCCTCGGCTTTAGTGAGGAGCAGATCGACGAGAGGCTGGAAGAAATCATCGAGTTTTCAGAACTCGGTGAATTTGTTGATCTCCCGGTCCGCAGTTATTCAAGTGGCATGAGAAGCAAGCTGGCTTTCTCCATCACGGTCGCTCTTGATACAGATATCATCCTGGTAGATGAAGTGCTCAGTGTCGGTGACACCAAATTCCGCAAGAAGAGCTATAAAAAGATGAAGGAACTGATTAGCAGCAGCGACCGCACCGTTCTAATCGTTTCACACCAAGAGAATACTCTGAAAGAACTCTGCAGTCGCATCCTCTGGCTGCAGGACGGCAGCATCGTCATGATGGACAACGCCGAAACCGTCCTCGACGCCTATACGGAATTTATGAAATAATATGAAGATTAAACAGACCGGAAGCACGAAAAAATACTATCTGAGTTATACGGTTTTATTTCTCATTCTGTTGCCGCTGGTTTTTTGTGCTTTATAAAAAATGGATACTCTTTCGTCTGGCTTCCAGATGGACTTGGTTACTATAGCGGAATGAAGGAGCTGGGTTCTATGCCTTTATTTCATTCCGGCTTTACTTTCCAGAGGGGTCTCGGCAGAGGATATCAGGAGCTGGAATCGATAGTCGCAATCTTTAACCCCTATTTATTGCTGACCCGGATCTGGCCAGAGGACAAATTTGAAATTCTTTATATGTTTCGGATTCTGACAGGTTTTTATCTGGCCGGGTTTTCTTTCTCTATTTTTGCGCGCAAATTCGTTCATAATATTCTCCCGACGCTGGGTGGAGCAATGACCTATACCTTTTCAGGCTTTATGCTGCTTTATGGCGTGCGTCATCCTCCGTTTGCGGAGATTCTCGTTTTTTTGCTTCCATTTCTCCTGCTGGGGATCGAAAAAATCCTGAGAGGTGAGAGTTTTCTTGCCCTAGTGCCGGTGGTTTTTCTCTTCTCTCTGGAAGGATTCTACTATTTGTATATCGCGACGATTCTGGCGGGTATTTTCTACCTTGTAAGGTTCTTTACCATGGAGGAGCATCAAGGTAAACGCAGTATCCGGCTCTTTGCGCGTCTTACTGGGAAAGTGATTGCGGCATATGGGCTGGGTATCTGGATGAGCCTGTTTTCCTGCCTGCCGTCGTTGCTGCTTTATACGAAAGGCGGGCGGATCGGAAAGCCGCTTATCAACAGTTTCTTCCATTATAACAGCACCTATTATAAAAATCTTTTTCTGAACTATTTCTCTGCGGCAAAACAGGTTCATGTGTTCCCAGCTATAGCATTCCCGGCTCTTTTTACGCTGTTTTTCAAAAAAAGTAAAAAAAACAACCGGACAATTCGCTGGCTATGGATTTTAGGCACGCTGTTCGGCTGTCTGCCTCTGTTTGCCTATCTGTGTTCCAGGTTCAGCAACACTACAAATCGCTGGAGTATCGGCTATACATTAGTTATAGCCATGGCTGTTACAGTATTTTTGGAAGATGTGCCTGATTTTTCGTTTCGCAGCTGCCTAATCTGTGTTCTTGGTTTTACGTTCTATTGTTCGGCTTGCCTTGCTTACAGTCGTGCCATTTCCCTCTGTATAGCTCTCTTGGCATGATTGCCCTGTCTTTGGGCGTTATGCTTTTTTTGTCCGTATAAATAGTGTATGCTCAATAACCAGCTTATTTCACGAAACCGTCTCTTAGCTAATTTGAACGCTCTCAAACATATATCACCAGATACTGGAAACCCTGATCAAAGTCAGGAAACA
>CACZQE010000286.1 GCA_902783205.1 uncultured Lachnospiraceae bacterium
AAGGCTGCCAGAGTCCTGGAGATCCACAAGAAGTTCTGCCCCCATGAGGATATGATCCGCTTCCATACATCCAAAAGGGTATTTGACAGTAAAAAGGTGGAGAGCCACTCGGCCATCATCCCCACCTACATGGTGCCCAAGAGCCTGTCGGATGCGGAGAAGATCGTCTATGAAGCGGTAAGGAATCGCTTTCTGGCACAGTTTATGCCGGTATCCCTGGTCCAGGATACAGTCCTTTTACAGAAAATCCTGGGAGAGGACGGGAATTTTCATCCGGATATCAAGGGAGACTTTATTTCCAGAGGAAAGATCCTGCTGGAACCGGGCTGGAAGCTGATCGAGGGGATTGATACCAGGCAGACCCTGCTCCCGCCGGTGGAAAAGGACGACCTGACAGATGTGATTTCTTCAGAAGTCAACGAAGTGGAAAGGAAACCGCCCAAACCCCATACGGAAAAAAGCCTGCTCAAGGTCATGGAGACCTGCGGCAAGAAATATAAAGAAGAAGACACGGAAGAGATGATGATGGCTATCCTTTCAGGTTTCTCTATCGGTACGCCCGCCACCAGGGCAGAGACCATCAAGAAACTGAAGACAGCCGGATACATCACATCAAAAGGAAAGACCCTCAGGTGTACCGACCTGGGAAAAAATCTGGTGGAGACATTTCCCGCCAGAGAGCTTTTTGACCTGGAATACACGGGAAGACTGGAGAAGACCCTTTCCGACATAGAAAGAAAAAAGTTCGCCAAAAAGGAATTCCTTGATATGATCGAAGCATTTGTCAGGGAATCGGTAGACAAGATCAAGAATGACACGACATTTGGAAACGCGGCCGCCGGCACGCCTCTCCACACGGAGCCGGCCGGGATCTGTCCCGAATGCGGAAAGCCGGTGGTGGAGACACCCAAAGCCTTTGGCTGCAGCGGATGGCGGGAAGGATGTCATTTTGCCATATGGAAGAATGACAGGCTGATCAATTCCCTGGGGAAAAAGGTCAGCTACGAAATGGTAAAAATCCTGCTGGAGCACGGAAAAGTCGGTTTCCGCAACTGCATCAGCAAAAAAGGCAGCCGATTTGACGCTTATTTTCATTATGAAAAAGACCCGGAGACAGGACGCTATCACTGGCGGCTTGAATTTCTGGATCCAAGGAGGCAGGAGCCAAAACAGCCTGATTGATTCTTTGCCTCTGCTTTGATACAATAAGAAGGGTCTGCTCCGGCGGACCGGCACATCTTTAAAAACTGCATCCTGACCTGAAAGGAGATTTCATGAAAAGACTGGAGAACAAAGCCCTTTTCGATGACTTTTCAAGGACTATCGCAAAGCCGCTTTTTGAACAATATAAGTACCCCTGGGAGATTCTGGCTCATATTGAGGAATTTATCCTTGAGACCGGTCCTGCCTTAAGCGAGGAAGGATATGAGAAGAAGGGAGACAATGTGTGGATCGCAAAGTCCGCCAAAGTGGCTCCGACAGCTTCCATTAACGGCCCCTGCATCATCTGTCCTGACGCAGAGGTCCGCCATTGCGCCTTTATCCGGGGAAATGCAATTGTGGGAGCGGGAGCGACCGTGGGTAATTCCACTGAGCTTAAAAATGTGATCCTCTTTGCCAAAGTTCAGGTACCCCATTACAATTATGTGGGCGACTCCATCCTGGGCTTTAAGTCCCATATGGGCGCCGGTTCCATAACTTCAAATGTAAAGTCCGACAAGAAGCTGGTCAAGATCCACCTGCCGGAATCCGACGTGGAAACCGGGAGAAAAAAGGTGGGCGCCCTGATCGGAGACAATGTGGAAGTGGGATGCGGATCCATCCTGAACCCGGGATCGGTGATTGGAAAGAACACCAATATCTATCCCCTGTCCAGTGTCAGAGGCTATGTGGCTGAGGGCTCCGTCTACAAGAACCATAACGAAATCGTCCCCAAATACGATGACTGATCTGCCTGATATGAGGTGAACCAAGTGAAAAAGACAAGAATCCGGAGGACTGCCGGCATCCTGGCCATGGTCATCCTGACAGCCCTGACTCTTTCCGGCTGCAAGCCGTCCAAAAAGAGTGTGGAAAAGTCCTCCTGGTATAAAGAATTAAAAAAAGAGAACAAGTCACTCAAAAAGAAGCTGGATTCCTACGAGAACCGGATCGAAAAAGAAGATAACCTCTCGGAGGATGAAAGGCGGGCCAGAGACTATCTGGCCAGGATCGCCAGAGACAGGATCAACAAGCTGGAGGTCGGATATTCAGACAACATGGAAGGAGGAGAGTTCCTGACCGACAATCAGGCCGCCTTTTCCATGTCGACAGCCATCGCTGACCGGGCCGACCTGTGCAGCCTTTACACACCCGAAGAAATCGAGAAAATGTACGGGCCGGGCTACGAGTATATCCTCTATGACGAGGACAATGCCGTCTATGAGATCATGGTCTATGAAGGAGACTATGTGGTCTTTACGGACCTTCCCAACAGGGTTTACTACTCTTATGACGCTTCGGCACTGGGAGAGGCACTTCTCCATTACAAAAACGGATATCCGGATTCCAACCTTCTCCATCGTCTGGCAGACACGCCCTTTATCACGGATAAAGACGATAACTACTATGACAACCGGACAGCCCGAAAGGTTGCCAACCAGATCTATCACATGGACAAGGAGAAGACCAGCCGCAAGGATGCGGTCAAATACTGGGGCAAGTCCAAAAAGGGAACCAGCTATCAGTTTTACCACCATGGCAACCAGATGAAGATCACAGTCTATGACGAATTCGTCAGCATCAGGAACATGGATGACAATGTAACCTGGTATAAGGCATCGGCAGAAGACATCAAGGTGATCAAAGACGCCTTCGCAGACAGTAAAAATCCGGGAAAGACCTCAAAAAAAGGCAAGAAAAGTATCAACTCAGATAAAAACCATTATGAGGAGATGAGTACTGACAGCAGCGAAGGAGATTCCTAAAGGGGGACAAGGATGAAAAGAAATAAAAGAAGACCCGTTGCAGCCCTGCTTGCCTCGCTCTTACTGCTTGTCATACTGACAGGCTGCAGCGTAGCCGGTTTTAATTCAAAAATGGGCGATATAAAGGGAAAGCTGATCGGTAATTCCTTTAAATGCATGTTTTACGACAATCAGGGAAGCAAATACCTGACCGTCACCGGAAAGCGGATTAATTTAAGCGGAAATATCGTGGAGGATTCCAAGATCAATTCCTCCGACGGATCCGTCACCACTTCCTACGGTCTGTCCTCCGTGATCACGGTGGATATCGACGGCAAACAGATCCAGAGCTGCGGCGATACGGTAATCTTTGAGGAAAAGGGACTTAAGCCGGATGCCACATTTTCCCTGGAAGACGTGGAGAGCACCTCCGGCGGCATCACTCTGATCTCCAACATCATCAATAAATACAGGAACTATTTCGGCAAGTCACAGGTTGTAGTGGTACAGAGCCAGCTGGGCGTACCCATCTGCGCGTATTCCGGAAAAGATGTCTACTGGGAAGTCAGTGAAAACCTTCCCAAGACTACCAAGCTGATGATCGACAAAAAAGCCCTCTACCTGCACAGGGCCAACTTCCAGATCATCGACAAAAGGCTGATCAAAGATGAGGATTAGGGGAATCAGAACTGCTTTATTAATCGCGGCCTCCTGCCTCCTGCTGACTGCCTGCGGGGCAAAAAAGCAAAAAGAGCCGCCGAAAACAGAAGAAAAAAGCATCAGCCATTATGAGGAGGCCCTGTCGGACATTGACGGCGCCTATGACGGAACAGAAGACAGCGAATGGCTCAAGTCCGTCGTAAAAACCGCCGGGGTAATGGCAGACAACCGCTTCAGCTATGACAGAGGCGGTATAAAGAGCACTCTGGATAAGGCTCTTGATGATAACAGGCATGGGGACTGCGCCCATCTGATCAGCTGGGCCCTCCAGGATTACGGCATTCTGGAAAGCGGAGAGACTTTCTACTCCAATTCCTCCGGAAATCTGTCCTGCAGCAAAGACAGCCCGGTCTATGATCACCTGAAGAAGAGATGCGACATCATTGATGCCGGCGGAATTCGCTGCTCCGACACAGAGAAACTTAAAAGTATCCTTCATCCGGGAGATATCTGCTGCTATAACCTGCATATGAATGTGGTGGCGGGAATCGATGAGAAAGGAAATATTCTCTACTATGATGCCGGACTGGTGCCGACAGAAAAAGAAGGGAAAAAGATCTATTATACGGAAAAACTGACCAGGCCTTTTTCAAGAAAAACACCGGCCTTTAAGAGATACAGGCTCTATACCATCATCCGTATAAAAAAATAGTGCCCTTTTCAGGGCACAAAAAAAGCTGCTGACGAGACTTGAACTCGAGACCTCCGCCTTACCAAGGCGACGCTCTACCGACTGAGCTACA
>CACZQE010000287.1 GCA_902783205.1 uncultured Lachnospiraceae bacterium
ACCAGGCCATTCGCATTGGACAGGGTGATCTTTCCGCTCTTTTTGATATCTTTTAAATAAATGTAACCGACCAGCTTTTCCCCGTAACGCCAGGAGTTCACTTTACCGCCGGTCCATTCGGATCCGATGCCGGTCCCGTTCTTATAAAGGGCACTGAATCCTGCTTCCCTGACATGGATCTTACCGTTTTTCTGATTTATGTTATCCACATAAGCTACATGTCCCCACTGGCCGCCGGACCAGATGGCCAGGCTGTCTCTTCTCGGTGTACTTCCTGTCGCGTATCCTTCTTTCTTTGCATTGTTATACCATGATCCTGCATTCCCCCACATGTTCAGGGCCAGGCCGGTCCTGTCATAAGCCATCTGCCAGGCGTAACTGGTGCAGCTTCTCTCTGGCCTGTTGCTGTAGTTTTTCATCGGATACGGATTAGTTGCTGCCCTGGCATGGCCCGCCTGCAGAAGGGTTCCTCCCAGCAGGATCAGGCAGGTAACTGCCGCCATTTTTACGGCCTGTATCACTTTCCTTATCGCATTGCCTGTCTTCATAAAAAATCCCCTCCTCATATGATCTGTTTATGATAATACAGGTGACTCGTTTCATTTAACCTGTATCCATCATAACGAAAATCACAAAGGAGGGGACTTATCTTCCCCGAATAACCACTTTTTACTCCCGAATGATACGGTTTCACTGAAAATTAATGGTTACTGAACAGGATCAGTTTATCTTTCTCATGCAGAGATACCTCGATCTCTCTCTGGTCGCCGGCAAAGATGACCATCTCGTCCTCTTCGGTAATGTAACCGAGAAGAAGTGTGATGTTATTTGGACCTGTTGCCCGGGAAGCCGTGTAGGTAGCCCGGATCAGCTCGGCTGCGGTACAGGGTTCCGGCATCTTACGGTAGAATTCTCCTGCCAACTTTATGTAGAGTTCCTTGCTGGTATAGATGTCCGTGTCGGAATCATCATAACTTAAAATATCATTGAAGAACTCAAAAAGAGCATCCTTTTCTCCGATCTGCCCCAGCATCTTACTGATATAGCGGTTACTGATAACGATGTTATCCACACTGTAGCTGTGGACCACATCATAATTCTTGGGATTAAGAATCTCCACAACCACGTCAACCCTCTCCGTATCTTTGCCGCCGCCTGCGGCCCTGCGCTGCGACAGAATATCCTGTACATAGATCAGGTAGGTCAGGGCTGCCGTATCCAGGTCCTCCCGGTCCACTGAATCATCAGACAGAATCAGGATACCTGTATCTCCGTCCTGTTCATCAATAAAGTCATTGATGGTCCTGTAGATGGTCTCCTGATCATACATGTCGGCTTCGACTGCATGATTCACATAGGGATAGTCTTTGTAGTAGTCCAGGGCTTCCAGACCGTTCCGGTCATCCAGCACGCAGATATTTAAAATGTCTCTTCCGTCTGTGGCCGGATTCCACTCTCCCCTGTAGGAATCAAATCCGGACATGAGAGAAACTGTGTTGGTGTTATGTCCCAGTATCAGGATATTCCTTCTGGGCTGCCAGTAATCCGGATTCAGTTCCACTTTATAATCATAATCGGGAATCTCGCTTTCCAGGATCAGCTTGTGGGAACTGTCAGACATAAAGAAGAACTGCCTTCCGGCTTTGGTGTCCATGCTGGCCAGGGGGATGGCGTGGGCGTGGCTGGCAAAATAAGCCTGGAAGTTATCTTTATTCTCAAGGCCTATATCAAAGGGAATCGAATAAAACTCCGATCCTTTTTTTGAAAAGAGCTCATTATATACCAGATTCAGCTCAGGCATGATGGAGAATTGTGACATAAGCTGTCCCAGGATCTTATGGATATGAATCGGGACAATATTACATTTGTCAAGTTTCTCCTTATGGCGGATGATCTTGTTGACTATATCCGCTGTCCAGGGGTCGACCACTTCCACGATGATCTTCTGGTCATTGGCGGATGTCTCGGCTGCCGTCAGCTCGGCTACCAGGGTCAGCGTTTTAACAGTAAGGGAGTTGCCTCTCTTTCTCTTTTTTGCCGGAGATGCGGCAATATTGAGGGTATTTCCGGCCTGCTCCCTGTTCAGGATGATCACAGACTTGGCCCTGTCAATGGAAATATCCATAAGCTGCTTATGAGAGAAGGGGTCGCCCTGGCGAACGATCACCGTAACTTTTGGCCGGAAATTGTTCTCCCTTATATACCATAAGCCATTGATCAGATCCAGTTTCATGGCCTCATTCAGAACCTGCTCCCTCTCCCGCTCAATGGTATCTGCCATCCTGTTCTCAATCTCTTCCTTTACCTGTTCCCGGTTTTCGCTGACCAGGATGACAACCACCTCGGGGAATTCACTGTAGAGCATGTCATTCACGATCTCCGACCCTCTGTTGTTCCAGTTGAGGATAACCGTATGCCTGGATACGATCAGCGGTCTTTTGCCGCCGTTGGCGTTCTCGATAAAGTTGGAGATCATATTGGAAACGTAACCGATGATGCCGCCGGTGAAGATGATCATACCAATCAGAATCACCAGGAGGCTGACAATGGTAATGATCGCGTTGGCCGGATTTGGATTTTCCACAATAAAGGAAATACATCCCGCATCCATGATCATGGTAATGGTGAAAAAAAGACTGTCCAGAAATGTCCTGTGCGTGCCTGCTCCCGGTGACAGCAGATAGATCATAAATGCAGACAGCATGATAAAAAACAGATTGGCCAGGAAAATCGCAAACAGGATCACCCTGCTGGGATTCTTGACAATCTGTATGCTCAGCCATTCTCTGAATTTATTATTTTTGGAAGAATTCATAGTATCTCCTTGTGGTGTCCTTTCTATTTTGTCCAGTAGACCTCGATACGATAAGTTTTATCGTCGTAAAAATAGAGGTATTCCGTGGTATCTTTCTGATTGACTGTACAATAATAATCCGCGCCCTCCTTGAAATGCTTTTTTTCAAATGCGGCAAAGGCTGTCTTATATGCTTTTTCGGTGGCAAATTTGAACATCGAGTATTTGCCTCCCGCGTCGATATCTTTCTTAATCAGGCCGCTTATGGTTTTTTCATCATAAGACTGAAAATACCTGCCGTTGACTACATAATAATTCCATTCCATCCGGTTGCAGGCCGGATACTTGTAATGATCGTCTAAAGTATGGGTCCGGAAGGTCTCTTCGTCATCGCAGTTCAGATAGTCATATAGAACCTCGTCCGGCCGTTTGACCCCTTCTCCCTTAAAAAGGGGATCGCCCCATGTGGTGTCCAGATGATAGTACTCTCCTTCACATTTGACGATATTCCATGCGTGTGACCCTCCCATAGGGTCATC
>CACZQE010000288.1 GCA_902783205.1 uncultured Lachnospiraceae bacterium
AGTTTGCGCAGTTGATTCCCGTTAGAGACAGATTCTATGAGTGCTTTAGCAGTCCACTTAGTCAACCTGCATCATAAGATATAGGGGAGTCTTTCTGTTATTATTATTCTATTTTGCCGGAAGCAACAGCTTTTCGTCTGAATGCGAGTTTGCGCAGTTGATTCCCTTTAGAGACAGATTTTATGAGTGCTTTAGCAGTCCGCTTCCTCAACCTGCATCTTTCGATATAGATGAGCCTTTTTGTTTTTATAGTCTTTTTATTATCTGCCGGAAACAGCTGCTTGTCGCGAGAATGCGAGTTTGCTTAAGAAAAATACTTTTCTTTGATCTTTTCTACCGGCATTTCCTGTCCGGTCCAGAGCTGGAAGGATGCGGCTCCCTGATAGAGGAGCATGCCAAGGCCGCCAAAGCAGCTGCAGCCGGCTTCTTTTGCCATGCGTAAGAGTTTTGTTTCCCTGGGGTTGTAGATGATGTCCGATACATAAAGGTCCGGACGAAGATCCCGGGAATCGGCCAGGATGCAGGCGTCGGTGTCCGGCGCCATGCCTATGTTGGTGGCATTGGTCAGGATGTCGCTTTCTGCGATGGATTCCGACAGGTCTTTCCGGTCGTCCAGGGGGTGCAGGGTGACCTTGCAGTCTGTGACTTCATTGAGTTCTTCTGCTATTGTCTGTGCCCGCTCGAAGGTGGGGCTTTTCCGGTTAAAGACACGGATTTCTTTCATTCCGTCCAGGGCGCACTGGACCAGGATGGCGGTTGCAGCTCCGCCTGCGCCCAGGAGGGTCATGGTTTTTCCTTCTATATCAAAGCCGGCTTCCCGGGCAGAACGGATATAGCCGATTCCGTCGGTGGTGTAGCCGGTCAGGATGCCCCCGTCGTTGACGATGGTGTTTACCGAGCCGCTGATGCGGGAGGCGGGAGAGAGCTGATCCGCCAGGGTGCACATGAGGGTCTTGTCGGGCATGGTCAGGTTCCAGCCGCGGGCTCCCATGAGACGCAGCCCTTCCACAACGGCAGGGAGTTCTTCTGTTCCCACGTCAAAGCACAGATAGCGGTAATCCAGGCCGAGCAGGCGGAAGCTTTCATTGTGCATCATTGGGGAGATGCTGTGGGAGACCGGTCTTCCCAGAAGTCCGGTCAGGCGGGTTGTACCTGTGATCGTTTTATGCATGGTTTGATTCTCCTTGACATTTCTTTTGTTTCACTATAAAGACAGAGGGTGGAAAAGTCAACAAATCGGGTCTTGCAACCTGTAAAAATGTGCAAAATCTTCTTTGGCTTCTTCAGATTTCTTCCTTGCTTATATAGTATTTTTTTGCTAGAATAGGTAAATCAGTCAGGATAAAAGAGCAAGGAGGATAACCCGCTATGGAAATGCTTGGAAAGACTCTGTCAGACAGGACGGAGGCTATATATAAGGATATTACGGCCGGACTTGTTTACCCGCTCAGGGTCGAGAAGATGGATCCGGAAAATCAGGAGGACATGAGCCATCCGGTGGCTATGGATAATTCTTCTAAGGAGTTTATCATTAAGCTTGACAGCAGTCTGAGTGACGATCTTTTTGAGAATGCACTGATCAGGGATCTCATTTACTGTAAGCAGATGAGCAACAACGCACCGCTGCTTGCCGTGAAGAGCGAACAGGATGTTGATGCGGCCCAGACAGCCCAGATGATCAGTTCTGTTATTATGGATATTGATGTGGAGAATCATATAAGAAAGTATGATATGCATATCGATGATATTGATACCATGCGGCTTGAAGACCTCTTTCTTTTCCTGAAGTCGGGCATGTCCGAATACAACAGGGAAATGTACCACATTTATGCCGGTCTGCAGCTGACTCTTCTTTATTTTACTTCCTCGAAGCCTAAGAATGTCGAGGAGATTATTCAGACATTTATGCTGTCCGATCCGGAGGGTATGGACCTGATCGACAAGTATGTTGATATTATTGACAGATACGGTGTAGATGATAACCGTTCCATGATGCGCTGCATGCGCAAGATGGCAATCGCGTCCGGCATGAGAGGGCGCCTGCTGCTGGAGTATGACGGGAAAGTAAGCGAACTTTAGGACGTCACGGCCGAATTTTTAAATCAGACTTTTCCTGCAGAGTTTTCTGCAGGATTTCTTTTATCGTTCATGCTTTTCAGATGAGAAAGGAAAAGATATGACCAGACAGGAACTATATGAAAGACTGAAGAAGGGACCTGTGATCCTGGACGGGGCTACGGGGTCCAATCTTGTAAAGGCGGGAATGCCTGCAGGTGTCTGTCCGGAACTGTGGATTCTGGACCATCCGGATGTGATGCTTTCTCTGCAGAAAGCATATGTGGAAGCGGGTACGGATATTCTTTATGCGCCGACATTTTCCGGTAACCGGATCAAGCTTGCCGAGTATGGCGCCCAGGACCGGGTCGGCAGTATCAATGAATCTCTTGTGAAGCTTGCCAGGAAGGCTGCGGGAGACAGGGCTCTGGTTGCCGGCGATCTTACCATGACCGGTCAGGCCCTGGAGCCGGTGGGCAGCCTTGCCCTGGAAGATCTGATCGCAGTGTATAAGGAGCAGGTTGAGGCTTTGCTGCGGGGCGGAGCGGATCTTTTTGTGGTTGAGACCATGATGAGTCTGGCGGAAACCAGGGCTGCCGTGATCGCCATCCGTGAATGCTGTAATCTGCCGGTGATTGCTTCCCTGACCTTTGGGGATGACGGCCGGACTTTGTACGGTACAGATCCGGCAACGGCAGTGGTCGTACTGCAGAGCCTTGGCGCGGATGTGATCGGTGTTAACTGCTCGACAGGACCTGAGCAGATGATTCCTGTGATCCGGAAGATGAAAGAGTATGCGGACGTGCCGGTGCTGGCAAAGCCCAATGCAGGTCTTCCCATTCTGGTGGATGAAAAGACAGTTTATCCCATGGAACCCGAGGAGTTTGCCTCCTACGGTCCGGCCATGGTGGAGGCAGGAGCAGGCCTGATCGGAGGCTGCTGCGGCACCACACCGGCCCATATAGCCATGCTGAAAAATGCGGTGAAGGATTTGGAGGTCCTTCCGCCTGATAACAGACATCCCTGTGTTGTCTCATCCGAGAGAGCGGCGCAGGAAATCGTGCCCGGCGGACCTTTTCTGGTCATCGGCGAACGGATCAATCCCACGGGAAAGGCAAAGCTGGCAGCAGACCTGAAGGCCGGCAGCCTTGCTGTGACGGAAGAGCTGGCTGCTTCCCAGGAGGAGGCCGGCGCCCATATCCTGGATGTGAATCTGGGAACCGGCGGAATCGATGAGAAGGAGATGATGTGCAAAGCCATCGACAGGCTTTCCATGACCACATCCCTCCCCCTATGTATAGACACAAGCAGTGCACAGGTCATGGAGGCGGCCCTGCGCCGTTATCCCGGCCGGGCGCTGATGAATTCCGTCTCCCTTGAAAAGGAGAAGATAGAGAAAATGCTGCCTCTGGCAGCCAAATACGGAGCCATGTTCATTCTTCTGCCCCTGTCTGACCGGGGCCTGCCGGCTTCTCTTGAGGAGAAAAAGGAGATTATCCGGGAGATCATGGCTAAGGCTGAAGAACTTGGAATAGACAGGAAATCCATTGTAGTGGACGGTCTGGTAACAACGGCGGGTGCCAATCCGAGAGCGGCAGTCGAGACGATTGAGACGATCCGTTACTGCAGCAGGGACCTGGGGCTTGCCACAGTCGTGGGCCTTTCAAACATTTCCTTCGGACTGCCCCACCGGCCTTTTGTCAATGGGGCCTTTGCCTCCATGGCAATCAGCGCCGGCCTGACCATGGCAATTGCCAATCCGGATAATCAGCTTCTGATGGGCCTGTCCTTTGCTTCGGACCTGCTTCTGAATAAGCCGGGAGCCGATACAAACTA
>CACZQE010000289.1 GCA_902783205.1 uncultured Lachnospiraceae bacterium
AGTCATAAACACGGACTTTTGGCGTCCCTATCATATTATTAAAAGCTCACTGTTTCAATTACGACATGATGGTGGTGGGTCATTCTCTTTTCATAATGAAAAAATCAGGAGGTTCCAAATGAAGATCGCAGTCAGGTACTATACAAAAACAGGAAATACTAAACGCCTTGCAGAGGCTGTTGCCAAAGCCGTCGGTTCACAGGCACTCCCGATCAGCACGCCGGTAGATGAGCCGGTAGACATCCTGTTCCTTGGAAACTCTTACTATGCATTCACGATTGATCCGGAAGTAAGGAGTTTTATCCGTTCTCTGGATAAATCGAAAGTAGGTAAGATTGTCAATTTCGGCTCTGCTGCCATGCTGAATTCCACGTACAAGAAGGTGAAAGCGGAGGCAGAGAAAATCGGGATCCCTGTGGATGAAAACGAATTCCATTGCAGGGGAGAGTTTAAAGGGATCCATAAAGGCAGGCCTAATGCAGAGGACCTGAAGAACGCGGCTGCATTTGCGAAAAAAGTAGTGAATTGAACATTTGAGATAGCCACAGCGCCTGCCAGAAGAGGAAGCAGCTTGACCGGAACATGGACCAGAGGATACTATGCGCTTATGGAAAGAAAAGGAAAAGATGATTTTTTGGATCCGGCGTATCTCGACGAAGATCTTATAAGGATCGTAAGATCCCATATAACAAATGAATTATATACCAATCATGACCTGATCATGTCGTACGCCTGCGCCAGGATACAGTATTATCTTTGCACCAGGGAAAATGTGCCGGAAGGTTTCTGGGACCAGACGCTCGGGAATGTCCTGAAAAGAAGTACCAGCGGGATTGCCCGATGCATGAGCGAATCTGTATCGGATGCAGTGGAAGTGATCGTGCCGGGCACGGTCAGTCGGATTTTGAAGCCGGAACAGTGCGCAGCTTGTCTGCGGCAGATTCAGGGAAAATTTAATAAAAGCGGCGACGCCGTGAAATTAATTGTCCGTGAAAAAATCACGGCCGCTTACGGAAGTCTTACGCTCAGGGAATTTGAGATGCAGACGCCTGAAACGGTCAGGCAGGCAGCGGATGAAGGAACGGAGCCGGTTTTTTCCTGTGAGATCAAGCTGAAAGCAGCTGAAAAGAAGTCCATTCAGAAATGGTTTGCGGATCTTGCCAAAAGGCGGAAGGATCATGAAGCCAGCCTTCTGCGGGAGAGACGAGAGAAAAAGAGGATGATGGAGAAGGAACTGGCCCGCCGGGAAAAGGTCCTGACGGCGATTCCTGACCGGTACCCCGATCTTTATCCCAGGGCAAGGGCGATGAAAAGGCATTTCACCCTCCATTCCGGCCCGACGAATTCAGGTAAAACATACGATGCCATGCAAAAACTGTCCAGGGCATCCTCCGGCGTCTATCTGGGACCTCTGAGACTGCTTGCTTATGAACAGTTTGAGTATCTCAACGGGAGGGGAATCCCCTGTTCTCTTTTGACGGGGGAGGAACAGGAGATCGTCCAAGGCGCGATGATCACGGCATCGACGGTGGAGATGGCAAATCTTCAGGCTTATTATGAGGTGGCTGTGATCGACGAAGCACAGATGATCACAGACAGCCGCAGAGGCGGCGCGTGGACGAATGCGGTCCTTGGAATCTGCGCTGAGGAAGTCCATGTCTGCTGCTCACCGGATGCCGAAGAACTGCTGCTGTCGATCATCAGGGAGTGCGGAGATTCGGTAAGCACCGTCCATCATAAGAGAATGACTCCCCTGATACAGGACCAGGGCCATTTTTCTTTTCCGTCCAGCGTTCGCAGAGGTGACGCATTGATCGTGTTTTCCAGGCGCAGTGTCCACGCAGTCGCCGCTACCATCCGGGAAAAGGGGCTCAAATGCAGCGTTGTCTACGGTGCCCTGCCATACGATGTGCGGCACGAGCAGGCGAGGATGTTTGCCAACGGGGATAACGAAGTAGTCGTCGCCACGGATGCGATCGGACTTGGAATGAATCTTCCCATTGAGAGGGTCATTTTTCTGGAGACAGAAAAATATGACGGATTTGAATTCCGGAGCCTGCGGACTACGGAGATCAAGCAGATCGCAGGAAG
>CACZQE010000290.1 GCA_902783205.1 uncultured Lachnospiraceae bacterium
CCCTACGGGAAGAATACAGGCCGGGTCAGGATCCGGATTTCTGTAAAAAACCGTGACAGGGTCATGAAAGAGCTTTCCATGATGACAGAGGAATGAAGACTATATGAAGGAAAATATGATAAAACTTGCATATTTTCCCATAATCGAATAGAATAGAAGGCGTGACTTGAAATGAATTCACGGAGGTGCTGCAAATGAAGCCATTAAAAGAAATGAACAAACAGGAACTGACTGCTTTCAGGGAGAAACTTTCCGCACAGTATGAGGAGAAGAAAGCTCTTGGCATGAATCTTAATATTGCCAGAGGAAAACCGGGAGATGACCAGCTGCGCCTGTCTCTCTCCATGATCACGGACTTTCCGGGACTGCTGCATCTGACATCGGAAGACGGAACCGATATCCGCAATTACGGTGTTCTGGACGGTATCCCCGAGGCCAAGAAGCTGATGGCGGATATGATGGGCGTCAGACCGGAGCAGGTGATCATTTTCGGCAATTCCAGCCTGAACGTGATGTATGATACAGTTGCCCGGGCCTATATGTTCGGTATCATGGGAAGCACCCCCTGGTGCAAACTGGACAAGGTGAAATTCCTCTGTCCGGTTCCCGGCTATGACAGGCATTTCGGCCTGACAGCCCAGTTCGGGATTGAGATGATCAATATTCCCCTCAAAGAGGACGGACCGGATATGGATATGGTGGAAGAGTATGTGAACAATGACCCGGCGGTCAAGGGAATCTGGTGTGTTCCCCTTTACTCCAACCCCTCCGGCACCGTATATTCTGACGAAGTCGTCAGACGTTTTGCGGCTCTTAAGCCCGCCGCGGAGGATTTCAGGATTCTCTGGGATAATGCCTATGCGATCCATCATCTCTATGATGAGGAGATCACAATTCCCAATATCCTTGAGGAATGTGAAAAGGCAGGAAGACCCGACATGGTCTATGAGTTCTGCTCCACCTCCAAGGTCACCTTCCCCGGATCGGGAATCGCGGCAATGGCCTGCTCCGAGGCAAATGTGGCGGACGCTCTGTCCAGGATCACATGGCAGACCATCGGCCATGACAAGATCAACCAGATGCGCCACGTACAGTTCTTTGGCAATATCGACGGAATGAAAGCGCACATGAAAAAACATGCCGCAGTGATCCGCCCCAAGTTCGAAGCATTTTACGAGGTCTTCGACAGAGACCTTGAAGACCTTCAGATCGCGGAGTGGACAAAACCCAAGGGCGGTTACTTCATATCCTTTAACAGTATGTCGGGATGCGCAAAGGAAATCGTGGCCAAATGTAAAGAAGCGGGACTGATCCTGACAGGAGCCGGGGCAACCTATCCCTACGGCAGGGATCCGCAGGATTCCAATATCCGGATCGCGCCCACCTACTCCAGCCTTGAAGATGTGAAAAAAGCGGCGGAACTCTTCGCCATCTGCGTACAGCTGGTGACAGCCGATCATATGCTCACGGATATGGGAGAATAAGAAGAATAACTTGAAAGCAACGGGATTTTGCTGTATCATTATGATTACGTAAAGCGATCTCACAGGATGAGAGGATAAGTACAAGTATTTGTATTTATCCTCTTGTTATGTTGCCATTTATTATATGACAGAGAGGATAGGATCATATGGAAGGTATAACCGTAAATGATATAGTAAAAGCGACGGGGGGCAGACTCCTCTGCGGGGACGGCAATACGCCGGTCCGGCATTTTTCCATTGACTCAAGGACCGGGTCCCCGGACAGTATTTTTGTCCCCATTATCGGCGAGCGGGTGGATGCCCACCGCTTTATAGAAGATGCCATGAAGATCAACGGGGCATGCTTCACAAGTGAGCATGACAGTGCCGAAGACAGTAAGCCCTGGATCCGGGTGGAGGATACGGTGCGCGCCATGCAGCAGCTTGGAACCTACTACAGGAACCGGATGGATATGCCGGTGGTTGCCGTGACAGGCAGTGTAGGAAAAACCACGACCCGGCAGATGATCGCCACAGTTCTGGGATCATGCAAAAGGATTTATCAGACAAAAGGAAATCAGAACAGCCAGATCGGCGTGCCTCTTACTCTGGCGGAAATGTCCGCTGATGATGAGGCGGCCGTGCTGGAGATCGGCATGAGTGAGCGGGGACAGATCCGGTCTCTGACCACCATGATCCGGCCGGACTATGCCGTGGTGACCAATATCGGTGTCAGCCACATCGCCCAGCTGGGAAGCCGGGAGAATATCTGCCTGGAAAAGATGGATATCGTGGAAGGCCTGACAGACAGGGGCACGGTAGTCTTAAACGGTGACGATCCTTATCTGAAAGCCTACAGGGGAAAACTTCCCTACAAAACCTTCTTCTACGGACTGGGGGAGGATTGCGATTTCCGGGCAGCGGACATCAGGACAAAGGGAATAATGACAGAGTTCACCCTGATCTACAAAGAGAATGGGGAGGAGATCAGACTTCCCGTGACACTGGGCATGCTTGGAAAGCATAACGTGCTTAACTCCCTGGCAGGCTTATGTATCGCCCGCCAGATGGGACTGCCCATGGATAAGGCAGCGGCTTCCCTGAAAGACTTTACCGGAATCCGGCTTAAGATCCACAGGCTGAAAAGCTGCACCCTCATCGATGACAGCTATAATGCAAGCCCTGATTCCCTCAAGGCCAGTGTCAGTGTCCTGGCTGACTTTGAAGGAGCAGGAGGCAGAAAAATCGCCGGTATTTCCGATATGCTGGAGCTGGGTGAAAATGAAAAGCAGTATCATTTTGACACAGGTGTCTATATAGGGCAGCAGGCCATAGATGAAGTAGCTGCATTCGGAAACCTTTCAAAAGAGACACTTGCCGGGATCCGCTCGGTCAACCCGGACATGAAAGTGACCGAGCTGGCTGACAGGGAAGCATTTGACGATTACCTGATGGCCACAATAAGACCTGATGACGTTCTCCTGCTCAAGGCGTCCAACGGAATGGGCCTGATGCACACGGCCCGGAAGTTGATCGACATGGATGCGGAAGCAGAGCAGAAAACAGGAGAGAAACATGCAGCAGACCTATGACGGAAACAGCATTTCAATACTGGAAGGCCTGGAGGCGGTAAGAAAGCGTCCGGGCATGTATATCGGCAGCGTCTCCGTCCGGGGACTGAATCATCTGATCTATGAGATCGTGGATAATTCCGTGGATGAGCATCTGGCGGGTTTCTGCGATGAAATACATGTGACCCTGGGGGAGGACGGTACCGCCACGATCAGAGACAACGGCCGGGGTATTCCCACAGGACTCAATGAACAGACCGGCATGCCCGCCGTGGAGGTGGTATTTACCATGCTGCACGCGGGCGGCAAGTTTGACAACGGCAGCTATAAGATCTCAGGCGGCCTGCACGGCGTGGGCGCATCTGTAGTAAATGCCCTGTCCGACTGGCTTGAAGTCAAGATCCGGCAGGACGGCAAAGTCTACGAGCAGATGTTTGAGAGGGGCGTCACGGTGTCCCCCCTGGAGATCATCGGCAGCTGCAGGCGGACGGACACGGGAACGGAAGTCACCTTCCTGCCGGACGAGACGATTTTTGACAAAACATATTTTAAGGCGGATTCCATCAAGAGCCGTCTGCATGAAACGGCCTACCTGAACCCGGGACTGAAGATTCATTTTCACAATGAAAGACCCGGGGAAGAAGAGGATGTAATTTTTGCTGAGACGGAAGGTCTTAAGGCCTATGTACGCGATCTGAACAAGGGGAAACCCGTGGTCAGTGAAATCGTGTATTTCCACAGAAAAGTCGACGATATAGAAGTGGAGACAGCCTTTCAGTATGTGGACGAATACCAGGAGAACCTTCTGGGGTTCTGCAATAATATCTGCACCATGGAAGGCGGCACCCACATCACGGGATTCAAGACAAAGTTTACAAATGTGATGAATCAGTATGCCAGGGAAATCGGCGTCCTCAAGGAAAAGGATAAGAACTTTACCGGGTCGGACGTGCGAAACGGCATGACTGCAGTCCTTTCCATCAAGCATATGGACCCGCGTTTTGAAGGACAGACCAAGACCAAGCTGGATAATCCCGATGCCGGCAAGGCTGTCAGTGATGTTCTGGGAGAAGAGCTGGTACTCTATTTCGACAGAAATCTTGAAGAACTTAAGAAGATTCTGTCCTGCGCCGAGAAATCCGCCAAAATCAGAAAGGCGGAGGAGCGGGCCAGGACCAACCTGATCAGCAAGTCGAAGTTTTCCATTGACACCAACGGCAAGCTGGCCAACTGCGAGAGCAGAAAGCCTGAAGAGTGTGAAGTCTTCATCGTGGAGGGTGATTCCGCCGGCGGTTCCGCCAAAACTGCCAGAAACCGGAAGACCCAGGCTATCCTTCCCATCCGGGGCAAGATCCTGAATGTGGAAAAGGCCACCAAGGACAAGGTTCTGGCCAATGCGGAGATCCGTACCATGATCCACGCTTTCGGCTGCGGTTTTTCAGAAGGCTACGGCAATGATTTTGACATTGAAAAGCTTAGATATCATAAAATCATCATCATGACTGATGCGGATGTGGACGGCGCCCATATAGCGACGCTGCTGCTGACCTTCTTCTACCGTTTTATGCCTGAACTGATCCATCACGGACATGTTTATCTGGCTACACCGCCTCTTTACAAGGCAGTGCCGAAGAAGGGAAAAGAAGAGTATCTCTATGATGACAGGGCCCTGGAAAAGTACCGGGCAAGCCACAAGGGCAGCTTTACCCTGCAGCGCTATAAGGGCCTCGGCGAAATGGATGCCCAGCAGCTGTGGGAGACAACCCTCAATCCCGAGACACGCATTTTAAAGCAGGTGGAGATCGAGGACGGAAAGCTGGCCGGAGAGGTGACAGGAATGCTGATGGGAAGCGAAGTGCCGCCCAGAAGAGAATTCATCCACCGTCACGCCGTTGACGCGGATCTTGATATATAGGAGGACACATGGCAGAACAGATTATCAAAACAGAATATTCCGATGTGATGCAGAAGTCCTACATCGATTATGCCATGAGTGTCATCTGCGCCAGGGCGCTTCCGGATGCCAGGGACGGCCTGAAGCCTGTGCAGAGGCGGGTATTATATGCCATGCAGGAGCTTGGCCTTTCTCCGGACCGGCCCCACAGGAAGTCTGCCCGTATCGTGGGAGACACCATGGGTAAATACCATCCCCACGGCGACAGCTCCATCTATGAGGCCCTGGTGGTCATGGAGCAGGAATTTAAAAAGGGTATGCCCCTGGTGGACGGACACGGCAATTTCGGCTCCATAGAAGGAGACGGTGCGGCCGCCATGCGTTATACAGAGGCAAAGCTGCAGAAATTTACCCAGGAAGTCTATCTGAAAGACATGGATAAAAAAGTGGTGGACTTCAGGCCCAACTTTGACGAGACGGAAAAAGAACCGGAAGTACTGCCGGTCCGTATTCCCAATCTGCTGATCAACGGAGCGGAGGGAATCGCGGTCGGCATGACCACCAATATCCCGCCCCACAATCTGGGTGAGGTAGTGGACGGAGAGATTGCCTATCTTCAGAATCCGGAAATCACCACCGGAGAACTGATGAAATATATCAAAGGACCGGATTTCCCCACAGGGGGCATTGTGGTCAATGAGAAAGAGCTGGCCCAGATCTATGAGACGGGCAGCGGAAAGCTTAAGATCAGGGGACGCCTGCACTTTGAAAAGGCAAAGGGAGGCAAGTCCAGACTGGTCATCACTGAAATTCCCTACACCATGGTAGGCGCCAATATCGGCAAGTTCATAACGGATGTGGTGGGACTGATCGAATCCAAAAAAGCACCGGAGATCGTGGATATTTCCAACGAGTCCTCCAAGGAAGGCATACGGATCGTCCTGGAACTCAGGCGCGGCGCAGATGTGGACAGGCTGGAAAACCTGCTCTACAAGAAAACACGTCTGGAAGACACCTTCGGGGTCAACATGCTGGCCATCGCTGAGGGAAGACCGGAACTCCTGAGCCTTAAGGCAGTCCTGGAAAATCACACAAAGTTCCTCTATGAGATTACTACAAGAAAATACCGGACCATGCTGGCCAGGGAGCAGGAGCAGAAAGAAATCAAAGAAGGCCTGATCAAAGCCTGTGATATCATCGATCTGATCATTGAGATCCTAAGGGGCAGCAACAGTTTAAAAGAGGCGAAAGGCTGCCTGATCAAAGGTGATACGGGAAATATCCGCTTCAAGACGAAAAAGTCGGAGAAGGCGGCTTCCCGCCTGTCCTTCACCGAAAAACAGGCTGATGCCATCCTGGAAATGCGTCTCTACCGCCTGATCGGCCTGGAAATCCTGGCGCTCCAGGAGGAGTACGCCTCCATTCTTAAGAAAATCCGGACTTACCAGGATATCCTTTCCAATCCGGAATCCATGAAAAATGTGATGATCGAGGATCTTAAAAAGATCAAAAAAGACTTCGGCTTCAAGAGAAAGACAAGTCTTGTCAATGCCAAAGCGGCGGTCATCGTGGAACCGGAACCGGAGGAGAAGGAAGTCTACTTTGTCATGGACCGGTTCGGTTACGGCAAACTTCTGGACAAGTCCACCTATGAGAGAAATGAGGAGACGGTCCTGGCAGAGTTCCGCCGGATCATCCGCTGTATGACAACCGACCGGATCTGTATCTTCACCGATGCCGGCGTCATGCACCAGATCAGGGTATCCGACATTCCGGGCGGCCGCCTGCGGGACAAGGGAACCCCGATCGATAATATGTCCGGCTATGACAGCAGCAAAGAGAAGATTCTCTGCATGACATCCGACCGGAGACTCGACAGTTCCTTCCTTTTATTTGTCACCCGCCAGGCCATGGTCAAGGTGGTCCCCGGAACCGAATACCGGTCCAAGAACAAGACCGTCCTGGCCACAAAAACCGGGGAGGGAGACAGCCTCTTATGCGTAAAACTTCTGCCGGCGGACTATACGAAACGGAAAGCATTTGTTATAATACAGAGTACAGAAGGATATTTTCTCCGGTTTGCCCTCGAGGAAGTAACGGAAAAGAAAAAAGGCGCCCTGGGTGTCCGGGGAATGAACCTGACTGACGGAGATACCGTAAGAGATGTTTATTTGTCAGGCCTGAATAAGGGAGATCCC
>CACZQE010000291.1 GCA_902783205.1 uncultured Lachnospiraceae bacterium
ATGAGCTGGATCAGCTCCAGCGTCATCACAAAGGCCAGGATCAGACCGGCGATAGGGACGATGACAGTCTCCGACAGATTCTGTATCATGGAGAAGACGCTGCCGTTCCACGCACCGGGCGTGGTTCCCACGTCGCCGGCAATCTCACCGATCCGCTGATTGGTGCTGTCGAACATCCCGGCCAGATTGCTTGTAATGCCGTTCATAAGGACTTCCTTCAGCCATTCGGTTATGCTGGCCCACAGTCGATCCAATGAAGGCCCTCCTTTCCGCCCTCCTGCGGGGTGCAGGAGGGCTTGATGTATTGTTGATAATTAGCCGAACAGGTTGGCAAGCAGAGGGACGAGGGTGGTGCCGATCAGGGCCACACCGCCGCCGGCCATGAGCTGCTTCATCCCCTGGGACTTCGCGCCGGGGTTGTCGTTGCCGTAACCTTCGAGCAGATTGATCGCGCCCCAGATGCCGAGACCGGCACCGAGGGCAATGACGAGCGTCTGAAGAACGCCTACCGCGGCCTGAAAAAATGCCATATACTCTCCAACAGCCGAGCCTCCGACTGCTGTTGTGACCGGTAAACGTCCTGGAATGCTGTTTGCAAATGGGGGTCGGCTGTTGTTTGACCTCCTTTCCTGACAGATTTCCCGCACCTTGCGCACATGCGGGATGATTCCGGGCATGAAAAAAGCCAGCCGGTATTGCTACCAACTGGCTTTCATGCCGATATGAGATTGTGCGTGTCTCCACAGATCAGTGTTTTACAATGACTGCTTCGGGCGATCTGATAAGCCCGCCGCTTGCGGTCGGGCAGTCATTCTTTCCCAACAGAGACATGTCGGGAGATCGTTTGTTGACTAAAAATCAGTGGCGTAGAATTATCAATGATTTTTCATTCATAAGAAAGCAGTTCCCACTGATCCATCCCTGCTACTCTTTTTGATTCCTGATTAAAGATAAACCGCCCCGGCGCAGCAAAGCACCCATACAACTGCCCGTATTTCTCATATGTTGCTATCGGATCTGAAGTGATTCTTACCTTGAAACCTTTTTCATCCTGGAATATGCCCCACTTGGCGATCTTGTTTTTCCGCCATAGATAAGGGATAGTGCCAAATTTGGGGTTCTTTTCGGGAATATCCTTTCCTAACATTCTGTCTACGAAATCCTTATTATCGTACCAGTTATCGACTCCGTATACTATTTCTGTTTTGCTTCGCGGGTTGTTCCAGATCCACGATACCTGTTCCAGATTAAAAAGCTGTTCTTCATACTCTCTTTCCCTTGGTGGATAACTGTTGCAGAAAAAGATCATATCGGCACTATCCCGGATCGTCTTTTCATAAAAAATACTTGAGCGTGTTTTGATTGCAGATAACAGACTGGGCTCTATACTGCTGGGGCTATCTTCGTAATCGTCACTATACTTTCCATCAACATCAAAGATCCAAATAATCTTCTTACCCAGAGAATGATAGAACTCATTTCTGTCAAGAAATTCATCTGCGGAAATCGCGCTATGCTGAAACTCTATGATGATATTCTTAATGGCCACGTCAGCCCTGTGCTTTTCTCCGTTATAAGAGAAAACCACTTCCTGATTTTCCTCGGGGAAAAACGATTGCCAAGTCTGATGCCATTCAGACATCTCATCATAGTTCCAAGAATCTCTACAGGAAGAATTACTAGCATGGGCAAAATGATGCTGTCTAATATTTCCGAATTTGCAGACTAAAGCCCCATCGCAAACCGGGCAGAAGTAACTTTGTCCGATCTTCGCCATATCAATGTATACTCTGCTGCCGTTGGAGTCGTTTGCAAACAACATAGTTACACATACCCTTTCTGTAAACTCGGCAGAAATATTTACATCAAATCTCGATTTGCCTGGGTGATTATATCACAGGAACCACACGGAGAAAAGCCCGCCTGAGCTATTCTTTATCTTCCGTCACATCTTCCTCATATACGTCGCATACTTCGCTTTCCTTGAGCTTCAGCCGGTGTTGTAGATACTCTTGCACATCGAAGGTGTTGCGCTCGTCATAATCCGCGGTCAGCTTGAAGTTCGGGTGCTTGGTAATGTCGAATTTGTCTGAGAGAAAAGGCCGGACGCCGCGGAGCTGGAGGATGCACTTGCCTCCGTCCAGCACGGCCAGCTCGTCGATGCTCATCAGCTCCTTGCCGAGCTTTTGGTAATTCAGACTGTGCGAGACTTCACGGCCCCGGCTCTCGCCTGTGTTGTAGGTGTCGATGGTCTCTTTCCCCAGCGCGGTCGCCAGCTCCTTGAGCGTGGTCGGTTCCTTGCCGCCGAGGAAGATGGAA
>CACZQE010000292.1 GCA_902783205.1 uncultured Lachnospiraceae bacterium
ACATGTAAAATAAAGTGCGGCTCATGTGGAGAAAACTACAGAGTGCAAACCTGTAAGGGAGTCAGGCATTGGCGTTGCACTAAAAACCGTGACGGCATCGCGCTTCGTGAAGATGTTCTGAAAGAAGTCATCGCGGAAGTCATGGGAACAGAAGGTTTCGATGATGCAGCTGTTGATGAGAAGCTTGACAGCATTCTGGTTGATGGGGAAACATTAATCTTCCGATTTAAGGACGGGCATGAGATAAACCGCGTGTGGGTAAAACCAAAGCGAAAGAGACGTAAACATTCGGATGAGTCCAAGATGCTTATGAGCCAGAAAGCAAAGGACAGATGGACTCCGGAGCGCAGGGCGGCAATGAGTGAAAAAATGAAGCAGATCAGAAAGGAGCGAGGCAGACATGGCAAGAGTCGTAACGAAGATACCAGCAACGGTCAGTCGGTTTACAGCGAATCCGATCAGCAGCAGGGCTAAACGGAAGGTTGCAGGATACGCCCGCGTATCGACAGACCATGATGAGCAGATGACAAGCTATGAGGCGCAGCTTGATTATTATACAACGATGATCCGCAGTCATGCGGATTGGGAATTTGTAGGTATGTATTCAGACGAGGGTATCACCGGAACGAGCACAAAAAAGCGCGAGGGGTTCCAGAAAATGATAGCAGATGCCCTTGAAGGTAAGATTGAATTGATAATCACGAAGAGTGTCAGCCGCTTCGCTCGCAATACGGTTGACAGCCTCTCCACTATCCGGAAACTGAAGGAAAACGGCACTGAGGTCTATTTTGAAAAAGAGAACCTTTGGACATTCGACTCTAAGGGCGAGTTGCTCATCACGATCATGTCGAGTCTTGCACAAGAGGAGAGCCGGAGCATATCGGAGAACGTTACATGGGGCCACAGGAAGCGTATGGCAGATGGAAAGGTGGCGGTCGCATACAGCCGTTTCCTCGGCTATGATCAAGGAGAGGATGGGAACCTGGTGATAAATCCTGAGGAGGCCCAGGTCGTCAAATTGATATACGGCGACTTTTTATCCGGGCTTTCCTATTACGCCATTGCAACAAAACTGACCTCTCTCGGCATTCCGACTCCTGGCGGGAAGGTGATGTGGCATCAGGGGACTGTGAAGAACATTCTAATGAATGAGAAGTACAAGGGTGATGCTCTGCTTCAGAAGTATTACATTCCGGACTTCCTGACAAAGAAGCAAGTCGTCAATCATGGCGAGGTTCCGCAGTACTATGTAGAGAACAACCACGAGGCAATTATCGAACCTGAGATATTTGACCGGGTGCAGGATATGATAAAGGAGCGATCCAGGAAGCAGGGTTACAGCGGCGTGACGATCTTTTCCTCGAAGATAAAGTGCGGATGCTGCGGAGGCTGGTACGGCTCAAAGGTCTGGCACAGCACAGACAAATATCGTCGCGTTATCTGGCAGTGTAACGCCAAATTCAAAGATAAGTCACGCTGCGGGACACCTCACCTGACAGAGGACGAGATCAAAGAGGCATTCGTCAGAGTAGTGAATAGTCTCATCACGGACAAGGAAGGAATCCTCACAGAATTACGGTCTGTGCAGGATCAGCTTACCGGCACAGCAGAACTCGAAGAACGACAAGCGGTGCTCGCAGAGCAGATGAACACCGACGCAGACGCTGTGCAGGAGCTCATTGCGGAGAACGCCCGGGTAGCGCAGGACCAGGAAGCCTACCAAGTGAGATATGAAGCACTTGTTTCCCGGTTCGAGGAGACGAAAGCAGAGTATGACCATGTGACGGACGAGATCCAGATGAAAGGCATCCGCAGAAGGGAGATTAATCGGTTCATTCAGAACGTGGAGAAGCTTCCGGCCATTATCACTGAGTTCGACGAGGCTCTCTGGGGAAGCCTGATAGAGTTCATTACTGTAAACGCCAAGGATGACATCGTATTCACACTAACAAGCGGGATGGAAATAAGAGTATAAAGGAATGGAGGACTGGCGCCCTGCTTCTTCTTAGGAAGAGGTGGGGCGCTTATTTTGTGCATGAAATTGAAATCATTACTGTTCTTTAATACATGATCAGTAAGTTTGCTTTTAAAACCGGAAAGAAAGCCGGAGGGTTTTACAACGCATGCGCCTGCTAAGATCCTTTGTAGAATCGTAATTCTTGGACAAGAAGAAAATAAAGGATTGCAGGTCTATGACACTGAATATAATCAGTATATACGATTGCAGTGTCATCTAATACTAATTGCATTAACTCTGTGATTCAGTAACACAGGTATGAACATAATCTGCTTGCACTTTATTATTGACTAAACTATAATCACTATTGTTCATATAATGAAATCAATATAGAATACAATCAAAGCTAAGCAGAAAGGATGATAATTATGGCACTGATCAAATGCCCAGAATGTGGAAAAGATATCTCCGATAAGGCAAAAGCATGTCCAAATTGTGGTTGTCCGATTAGTTCTATATCTCCAAGCGGTGATGTAAGGATAAAGTTTTCACCTTTAAAAGCACCAACAGGGTTTAATGGAAATCAAAGTGTTTCTCTTCTGTCAAATTCGGAAACTCTTTGGTCTGGCAATAGTGGTGATGTGGCAGAATTGCATTTTGATGGTCCGACTAATGTCACAGTAAAGTATCATATGAGCATGATGCATTACGGTGGCGAATGTTCCGGAGTAATTGATCCGACAAAAAGCAGGAAATATAACGTCTCAGCTCGCCAAGGATTTTTTAGTACCAAATTAGTTCTACAACCAGTTGATATGTTCGATGCGGATTAAGCCGGGAGTCGAAAAGAAGGAGATCGGATTGAAAAATGTATCACTGATGTTTTTGCATAAATAGCGAACTTTATTAGTGCGAAATAATATATGAAAATGTGTAATATCTTATGAGTGAACAATCCAAAAAAGCACTTGCCAAAAAGCAAGTGCTTTTTTGGATTTAAACTTTCAAACGATTGTGAATAGTATTCAGGGGGTGTTCATTTTTATTTCTAAAAGTGTGATTGTATCAAATACCTAAAATTAGTGGAATTCCACCATGCCGCTGCTAACTCTTATCAGGAACTTCTTTCTCACTTCCATCCGAAGATTTTATTGGGACTGACGGCAACTCCGGACCGTATGGATGGAAAAGATATCCTGAAATATTTTGATGGCAGAATTGCATCTAAGATGCTCCTTGGTGAAGCCATTGACCGTAATCTGCTCAGTACTTTCCAGTATTACGGCATTACGGATGATGTTGACTACCGAAAATTAAAGTGGACGCGCGGCAAATACGATACCAGCGAGTTGGAGAAAATTTATACCGCGGATCGCAAAAGATGCTCTCTCGTACTAGAAAGTGTAAACAGATATGTTGCCGACATGGACGAAGTTAAGGGGCTTGGCTTTTGCGTCAGTGTTGCTCATGCGGATTACATGGCCGAATATTTCAACAGAAATGGCGTACCATCCATCTCCCTTTCTGCAAAGAGCATGGATGATATCAGAGACGACGCAAAGCAAGATCTTGTTGATGGAAAGATCAAGTTTATATTTGTTGTAGATTTGTACAACGAGGGAGTGGATATTCCTCAGGTCAATACAGTTCTGTTTCTACGCCCGACAGAGAGCGCTACCGTCTTCCTGCAGCAGTTGGGACGCGGCCTGCGTCTGAGCCC
>CACZQE010000293.1 GCA_902783205.1 uncultured Lachnospiraceae bacterium
ACCATCAACAGAATCCTCAACTACAGTGTATGTAATTTGAGACAAACTCGGATTGCCTTGACTATCTTCGCCGAGAACAGAATCAAGCAAGTCTTCAAAAGTAAAGGACCACTTCGTTTCCTCGGACAGTTCTCCTTCATCAACGCTTTGATCATTTGCAAGCAACTCGACTACCAATGTGTTCGGGCGTTTTCCATCTTGATTGTTGCCGTCGCTCCAAACTTTCTGCACATCAATATCTATAAATCTGATATATGGTACTTCAGGCTTTTCGAATTCAAATGATCCATCTTTCTTTCCGTCAGTGGAAACAAAGTCAAGAACGGCAGACTTATTAGTCGGGTAGAAGTCAGAGGGATATTCTTCAGAATTCGTACTATTCTCAGTAAGAGTTACTTCATAAGATAAAGTAACTGGCTTAAGATTCTCAATAGGGACATTTATTGTCCAGGTAATTGTTTTAGTGCCTTCGGCATAATTTATCTCATAGGGATATAGTCCAGATACAGTATCTTTTTCACCGAAGAACCATTCTCCGTCTAAAGCTGTAACTGTCAAAGGATCACCGTCATGAGTCATAGAGAAGGGGTTGCCGCTTTCAGGAACTTTCAAAGTGAAATAATCAGAGATAACATCAGTTACCGTTCCTTTGGATACCATGTAACGAATAGAGTTGTCAATGTCACTGAACAAATTGATTACGTCATCACTACTATCAATGTATGTGCCGAAATCACTATTTTCTTTTAACCAAACATCGAAAGAAGCAGGGAGGAATAACCCCTGTGTATAAATATCGGCACCTTTTTCGTTTTTATGCTCAGGATCAAGGACTATGGCAGCTGTATTGTATTTGGCATCAAGCGTTTCCTTCCAATAGTGACCTGCAACATATGTTCCTTTTTCCAATCCACTTGGGTGAAGCAGGAAGAAATCCTCATCAGGATTTTCGGTGTCGAAAAGGGTATTGTTCTCCTTGAGATGATAGGGATTTACAGTGAAGTACTTCAGGTTCTCCCACTCAGTTCCTTCCGCTGGTACAAACTGACGATATGTTCTGTAGATCGAGTATGTTGAATTGAAAACAGTAGTGGCATTTGAGGGAGTTATAAACGATACTGTACCTTCTGGAGTAGGAGTTTTTCCACTATAAAACCCTGAATAATACGAGGGCCATTCATAGCCTGAATTACCAGAAAGCTCAGGATCATCGCTGTTATAGAGACGGGTATAATAGGCTGAAGTTGATCTGTTAGCCGCTGCGGTTTGCATTGTGTAATCCATATAATTATATACTGTCCCGGAATAATCATATGGAACACCATGATAGTTTATTGCGCTGTTTTCTTTATTGTAAATTCCGGCAAGCTGAGCCCAATGCGGATATCCTTCAATTCCTTTAGACTGAATTGCAGCATTCCTGTACCACTGTGCATAAAACTGTACGGGTTTATCGCTCTCTGGATCATTCCATATATAGCTCTTGCCGTCTGCAACAAGTATCACATACTTATGATCGTCTTCGACATCCTCATCAGCTGCAAGTATTTTTTCTGCCAGTGTCAAACCACTGTGAATATTACTGCCGCTTCCAGGAGCAATGCCCGTGCTTATTGCATTTACTATGGTTGAAGCCGTTGTGTCAGCGTCATATGTTACGAGGCCTTCTCCATCAAGCATATCAGTTGCGTAGCCTCTGAACTTTACAACACCGACTTTTAATTCGATGTTTTCATTCTTTTCAACTATGTCAGTAAACAGTTTAGACACAATAGGTCCAAAATCATAACCTGCGTTTTCAATAGACGTAGAGTTATCCATTACGAACATAATATCAATCTTATTCTGATACTCTCCTGATGGCAGCGACAACGTGACTGTAGCATCAAGATTATTGGGGTCTAAATAATCTCCTGTGCTTGGTTCAGCTGTTTTTGAACCGGAAACATCAAAAGACTCTGTAGGAGTATTAGAGCCTTCTTCAGTTCCATCGCCTTCTGCTGCAAACACGCCTAATCCCATATTGGGGATCAGCACGAGTAATGCAAGCACTAAGACGAGGATCTTAGTTAACAAATTGTGCCTCATTTTTCATACCTCTGAATAATACCGAAAAAAATAATTATCAGTTTACTGTACCTTGCATTATAGCAACAATACAAAGACACTTCTATATATAATATATATAAATAAATGCCGTATTATTGGGCGTTTTTTCACATCTTCAGTGTAAAGACTACATGCTGCATAAATTGTGTATAGCTCAAGAAAGATATTGAATCGTAAAAAAATTTTTTTAAAAACGAAAAGAAAAACGAACGTCAGCAGATATCTGCAGACGTTCGTTGTATTTTTGAGTGAATTCTCTTGCTTGACGATGTTTGTGTTTTACTGTTCTGAATCTGTGTTCTCGCGATTTCAGTATTATAGGTAATTAAGCACAAGCAAATCCGGAAAAGATGCGGAAGGGGAATAATCAGATGTATACGAGTAATTGTTGTATAAGATCAGATGTCACTTTTTATCGGCACGAGTGAAACTATTCCACCACGATCTGCAGACCTGACAGAAGATCCAGTACTTCAGGAGAAGAGAATTTAGCACCTTTGAGCTTATTGTTGAAGATGTCTATAACATATCCGTCCGACTTCCTGAAATCAGCTCCTCTGAGGTCTGAATTGGAGAATGATGTTCCGGAAAGATCGCAGCCGCGGAACGAAGCGTCGTTCAGCACACACTCGGAGAACTCGCACTGTGCGAATCTGTTGCTGCTGAAGTCATAGCTCTGAAACGACATCTCGTGGAACAGACTGTTCCTGATCTTGCAATCCTGCAGCGAATTCACTGGGGTACGGATGTATTCATCGTTCACGAAGCTCATGAAACTGACGGCCAGCAGCAGGCAGTTCCGGAAGTCGCAGAACCGCATGTCGGTGTTTCTGGGTAAGGGAGAGACGAACGAGCAGGACGTGAAGCTGCACCCATGGAAACTGCAGCGCTCAAAGGTGCAGGCATCGAACATACAGTGGTGGAACGAACAGTTGTCAAACGACATGTCGGACATGACATCGCCAGCGCCATATCTGAGGTCCTTGAATTCTCTGTCTGAAAATGACGGCATACCTGACTCCTTTATGAAAATGAACCGCTCCCGGTTAATCATCAGATGTCATAATTGATATCTGACTCATCAGGACGGTGAAACAGCGGATTTCACTCAGAATATAAGCAATACTTTGAGTATCTTCAAGAGGACAGTTCGCTGATAATGGAGGATACACGGACTGCGATCATTTCAATTTAACGTATACAGCACGGCCGTTTAGGCATGGAATACGGCGCGGTTTGCAACTGCCGGATAATCGGGTATTATAAAATCAGTATCGAATAATAAACGAAAGGAGCATTGTCATGTCAAACTTCAGATGGAGCAACCCCGTTACCGTCTACTTTGGAGCGGAGCAGTTCGGAGAGCTCGGCAAGGTGGTCGCAAGCTACGGCAAGAAATGTCTGTTTACATACGGCGGAGGCAGCATCAAGAAGACCGGGCTCTATGATACGGTCATGAATGCTCTCAGCGCGGAGGGAGTCACGGTATTTGAGAAGGGCGGCATACAGCCCAACCCCAAGATCTCGCATATCCGAGAGGCAGTCGCAATGTGCAAGGAGAACGACGTAGATGTCCTTCTTGCAGTAGGCGGAGGCAGCACGATAGACGCTACCAAGTGCATCGCCGCAGGTGCCTGCGTTGACTTCGATCCCTGGGATTTCATCGAGAAGCATATCGTTCCCGAGAAAGCACTCCCTATCGTAGTGGTCTTGACAGCAGCTGCGACCGGAAGCGAGATGAACTCCGGCGGAGTCATCAGCAACGAGTTTACAAACGACAAGGCCAGCGTCCGCGGACCTGTCCTTTATCCCAAGGCGTCTTTCCTCAACCCGGAACTCACCTTTACGGTGCCCAAGGGGCAGACAGCGGCCGGTTCCTTTGACATAATGTGTCATATCCTGGAGGGGTGGTTCACCACAAAGCCGCCCATGGATATGCTCGATGAGATCCAGAAGGTCGTCATCAGGACAGTCATCAAGTACGCTCCGGTAGCTATGGAGAAACCCGATGACCTGGAGGCCAGGGAGAACCTCATGTGGGCGTCCTCCTGGGCAATGAACGGGTTCATGAGCTCCGGATTCG
>CACZQE010000294.1 GCA_902783205.1 uncultured Lachnospiraceae bacterium
TAGTGAACGGCAGTTCAATAAATCCCTGCACTTTCTGCCCCTGCTCCACCGACAGATTACATAATTCAAATTTCATATTGCTTGTCCTTTCCGCATTTTTATAAAATATAAGCCCTGTTTTTTCATGAGGATCTTCACCGGCTTTCCGTGCCGGCCCGGGACCACAGATTAAACAAGGCTGCATGATGGATGCTCTTTCATATAATTACACCAACAACTTTTCATGTATATGGCAAAAAATTGCTCCACACAGCAAAATTACTACCTTATGTTAATAATTTTACCATGTGGAGTCTGCCTTAACCAGTGTAATTTTACATTTGGCTGTAAGGAAAGAACAATTTTTTACTTGTATTTTTTTGAAATTTCCTGTGCCGATTTTTACTGTTTTAGAAAAATGTAAAAATCACGCACTTGATTCAATCTTTTTCATGTTGATCACATAGAGGACAGCCCCGTATATTCCTCCGGCAAGCCAGGCAGCAGGGTCACAGCCCACCGCCAGCATATAACTGCCCAGAGCCATGGACAGCATGGCTGTTCCTGCCCTTGCGGCCAGTTCCACGATCCCCATGGTCATGGCTGCCATACCCCGGCCGCATCCCTGCAGGGTGTTGCGGAAGACGAAGATTGCCCCCAGGGGGATATAGCAGGTAATGCACTCATAGAGGTATATTCTGGCCCAGGGAAGCACGGTCCCTATATCCGTGGACGAGGAAAAGAAAAGATGCATCAGCCTGGGAAGAGCCAGGGCGACGCCTGCTCCGCCGATAATGGCGTAGGCAACCACCAGTTTCATGGCGTCCCGCACTCCCTGCCGGATCCTGTCCGGACGGCCGGCTCCATAGTTCTGGCCGGCGTAGGAAGCCATGGTAAGGCCCAGGGAAATAAATCCCTGCATCATGACGCTCTGAATCCTGCTGGCAGCCGTAAATGCCGCGATGGCAGCCTCATAGATATTGATCGCAGCCTGCATGATCATGGTCCCTGAAGCCGTAATACCGTACTGAAGGGCCATGGGAATACCGATCGCCAGCTGCTGTCTGCTGTCTTCCGGATGAAGACGCCAGTGTTCTCTTCCGGGCCGGAGCACATCCACCTTCTTCATAATGTAGATCAGACAGAGGAGAGCGGAAATACCCTGGGACAGAATGGTGGCCCGGGCTGCGCCTGCCACTCCCCAGCCGAGAACAAGTATAAAAGTCAGGTCAAGCACCACATTGAGTGCGGCCGAGAAAATCAGGAAGTAAAGGGGGATCCTGCTGTTCCCGATTGCCCGCAGATAGGCGCTGAAAAGATTGTAATAGGTCGTTGCGTAAAGGCCTCCGCAAATGATTGTTATGTAGGTATAAGCTTCCCTGTAGATGGATTCAGGGGTGTTCATCATATGCAGAATGGGATGCATGACGGCAAGACTGATCACCATCAGGATGGCAGCCAGAATAGCCGACAGAATGATTCCGTTGGCCACAGACCTCTTTGTCCCGTCCCGGCTTCCGGCCCCGTAACGCTGGCTGGTCAGGACCGCAAAGCCCGCTGTAAGGCCGATGGCGATTCCGTTGACCAGGAACATGATGGTTCCCGTGGAACCGACCCCGGCAAGGGCGTTGGCGCCCACAAAGCGGCCAACGATCATGGAATCAGCCATATTATATAACTGCTGTAATACATTTCCAAGAAAAAGGGGAATCGTAAATCGCAATATCATGCGCATCGGATTCCCCTCTGTCATATTATGGTCCATAGTTCTTATATCCTGTCAGAATTATTTACCGTGTCAGCGTTCAGACTCCCAGGGATCATAGGCTTTGATGTTCCGCTTTCTGAACACGAGCATAAAGAGCAGGGTTACAATCGTTATTACGATCAGGGCGAAGAAGGTTCCTTCTACACCGAATCCCACATTATAGAAAAAGGAGTTCCGGGCAGTGGAAGCCTCCAGTTTCATCATTGAAAAAGGAAGGACAATTCCGCTGTTGGGAAGACCGAAGATAATAGCCTGACTGTAATTCCATCCTGTGTGTGCTGCCATGGGAAGCCAGATACTGTCCGCAAAATGTACCATCAGAGAGAAGCTGATACCGATCAGGACGACCTGTATGATGCCCAGAGCATTTACGCCGGGATTATTTAAATGTATGGCGCCGAAAATCACTGCGTTCAGAATAATAGCTACCCAGGGATTCCGGAAAAGCTTGCGTATGCTCTGATAAAGGAATCCTCTGTCCATAAGTTCTTCCGCGCCGGACTGAATAAAAACAGCGAACAGAACCAGCAGCATGGCCAACGGACGGAAAGAACCGAAGTGCAAATGGATATCCCCGTGTAGAACCGCGCCCAGTACGCAGACACCGTTCATGGCAAAGCCGAGCAGAAGGCCTGCCAGCAGCATAAACACATTGTTTCCAGACGCTTTTGGGCCGAAAGCACCCAGCATGGGACGAAAATACTTAACGGCGGCAACAAATCCCAGAGTTACGATCCAGATGCCGATAAAAGACAGATACATGGATCCTGTAACCCATACCTCGTTTGCTTCAAGTCCCGGGAAGAGGAGGACAGGAGGCGTGGTAATGATCAATCCGATGATCTCGCCGGCTGTCAGAATCAGAAAAGACAAAAAGACAAATAAAATAAGCAGCAGAATCTTTTTAAGTATATTGCCGGATGACTTAGTCACGATTCTTTCCTCCTTGTACGTTTTCATAAATCTACTGATCAAAGCGTGTCAGATTATACATGATGATAATCCTCTCCAGATCGGACCCGTAATTTTTAAATGTACAGTATCCGCCCTTCATGAGAATACTGATCTGCTTATGGTAGCTTTTTGTGGAAGTCAGACCCTGGTATCTTTTCTTTTTACCTTTTTTTGCATTTTTCAGATATGCGGAATGGTCCGCGATAGACTTATTCACATTGGGATACTTCCGGAATTTGGCCGTAATGGTTACTGTCCGGCCCCGCCGGCTTTCTTTGGTCTTCTTTTTGATAATACTTCCCCTTTTCCAGACGGAGCCTTTCCAGCGGTTGCCGGAAAGACTTGCTTTCATGCCGAACAGATTGTTGCCCTTCTGAGCCAGCAGGGAAGTACCGCTCCAGCTTTCGTCAATAGCCTGGGCAATGGTAACGGAAGCCAGCACACCTGTCTTTTTGTAGTCTGCCCTTGCAAGGGGACCGATGATCTCCACGAATTCTTCCGTGTCCGTCAGAAGGAACACGCTCGCTTTCAGGTTCTTTGTGGATACGGTCCCTGCTTTTTTGGGAATCAGTCTGACCGTTCTCTCTGCAGAATCATAGGTGTATTTAAGACCAAGAAGCTCCGTTACTTTCTTTGCGGGAATCATCATCCTTGATACCCCGTCCACAGTTACGTAACGCGGGGCAATCCGGCTTTTGAATGTCATTTCCCTGTTCCGGGTGATCTTTTTATTTCCCTTTTTCATTTCCAGGTTTATATTCTTTCGGGTAAGCTTAATCTTTCCCGTGACAGTATTATAACTTCCTTTAACGCCGGCAGAAGGATCCCTGGTCAGAACATCCCAGGGAATCATAACCGTCTTGTTTACGATAGCCCCCTTAAGGCTGTCATCCATGGGCTGTCCTTCATATTGGACCGTAACCGGTGTCAGTGTCGCAGCCGAAACAAAAACAGCCAGGGCCAGTATGATGGCCGGGACCAGCATTATTCTCCCTATCATCCGTCTCATTTTACAATCCCCTCCTTCTTGATATTATAATAATGTAAGCCCGCGAAGTATGTCAACCTGTTTAGGACTCAAGTTGGCAGGGCGTAAAAAAGCCGGCAGGTGGCTTGAATTCCTTACCTGCCGGCCTTAATTGGCGTTTTTTTGATTATTCATTTATACGGAAGAACTGCTGCTGCCCCATACCGCAGATCGGGCAATGAGAAATAGTCGTAAACGGCTTTCCTTCTACTGCCTCGTCATAGATATAACCGCAGGCTCTGCAGTAATATACACCGTCCAGTTTATGATCGCCGACATTCTTATTGCCGCCGGAATCAACAAGCTCATCTACCGCGCCTTTGATCTGCATTTTATGAAGCTGTTCAAGTAATGTTCCCATTATGATACCTCCTCCATGATATTCCTGTCTCTTAATCTTCTTTAAACTGCCGCCATACGCTGCGCCAGACTTTGTTCTGCTTCAGCAAGGCTTGCGTATCCGTAAGCCCTGGCAATTTTCTGCATGCTGACAAGGTAGCGGTTTGTATCCGGCTTGGAATCAATGGATGCAAGAAGCCACGTAAGGGTCCGCTTGGAATAGGTTTTCAGCTCGCTTCTCAGGTAATTTCTGATGCTCACTGTTCCGTCTGCCGATGTCTCTTCAGCCGGTCTGCCGAACTTTCTTACATTAGGATACTTCTCATCCACTTCCTTTTCCCATGCTATATAACGTTCGGTAATAACATCAGCCAGCATGATCACAACGTCGTCCACAGGCGGGAGAACCTTACGGATCTGCTCATAATAAGCGGGGTCCGTCTCTTCCATCATGTGAGCATATTTTTCCATTACAAGATTTCTTCCGGCCGCTTTGGCTTCCGTCAGATCCTGAAGATAGCTCTGCAGTACGTTATCCTCCCAGCTGTCAAACTGGGAAAGGCGCATGATCAGAAAAGTCTGATTATCGTCCTGGCAGTCTGCCCGTCCGCCGATTCCCTTAACGTTCTGGAACATTTCCCATTCTGTTTCTACTATCGCCCTTTGTACTTCACTCCGGTTCAAGATTCCACCTCCTCCTTTTTAATAGTTTATCATCGAATAGTCGAATTTTTTGGTATTAAGCAAGACGATATGTTGAAATATACAGCACGTTTTTTTGTACCCGTCTTCACCTGTTTTCTGTCTGTTTTTATCCCATTTTCCATGAGTTATCTTCCCTCTTTTTCCCTGTCATACTGGTATAATTTTCATAAGAGAACGGATTATAAAGGGGAGGAGTGTATCTATGCGCATCGGTATATATAATCACCAGCATATGCAGGGCAGCTGCCCGATCTGCCGCCAGACATATGTACAGGGAATGATTTCTGACGGCGTCCGCTGTCAGGCAAGAGCAACCGCTATTTACGGAGACGGTCACGAGTTCATCAATTTCACTGATTTAGGCGACTATCCTCCGGAGAACCTTGACCGCCCGGGCTTCAAGAGAATGATGGAAGCCGTGGAGAATAATGAGATCGATGTTCTGGTTGTTTTCACACTCAGTAAAATATCCAATGATATCGACCTGATTCTGGAAACATATCGTACTCTTAAAGAGCACGGTGTTGAGCTCATCACCGCCAATGACGGAAGGAAAGCCATGGCGGTCCTGGACAAGGCACTGGCCAAAAGAGGTATGTGATTTGTTTTAAAAAGATCTTAATCATCTTTTATCCTGTTAAAAGGGAGCCGGCATATGCTGACCTGTCTCATCAGCAATACGCCGGCTCCCTGCGTGCTTTCTGTACTATTTTTATTTTATGTCCCGGATCCTACACGACCCGGCTTCCGGATAAAGCGTACTCTTTCTGGAAGGACGAAGGCGTCCTTCCTTCATACTTCTTGAAGATCTTACAGAAATATCCCGCTTCACTGTATCCCAGGAGGAAGGAAATGTCGGAGATATTCATCTCACTGGTTGCCATGTACTGCTTTGCCCTTAAAATCTTTCGCAGATGGATATAATCCACCACGCTGATCTTATAGTATTTCTTAAAGATCCTGCTCAGATATCCGCTGCTGATTCCCGCCTCCTTGGACAGGTCTGTCAGGGAAATCTCATTGTTCCTGTTCTGCTCAATGAACTGGAAAGCTTTATTCATATGGGCATATTTCATGGTGCAGAACTGCCTGAAGACCTCTGTGATGATTTCCATCAGCCAGCAGCAGCAGAGCATTCTTTTATTGGCTTCCATGGATGTAAGCTCAAACTTTTGTATATAATACTCTTTCTGCTGAACATGCAGACCTGAGATCATATAGAAGAGTTTTCTCCTGGTTGCGCCCAGTTTTTCTTTTCTCTGATGTGTATCACTGTTTTCAAAAAGGACATTCACATAGTTCTGGGTGATCATATAGGACTTCTTATAGTCTCTTTCTTCGATCGCAGCCATAAGCTCTTCCAGGATCACACGGTCCGGATTCTGATCCGGATCTTTACAGCGGTCCACAATACTGGAAAGCTTTTCGACAGACACCGGTTTAAGGAGAAGCTCGTTGACATCAGATTCCATGGCCTTCTTCAGCAGTTCGATACTGTAATGTCCGGTCAGGATATTGCAGAGCAGGTCGGGATAATACTTTTTGGCGGCCTGACAGAGGTCTATTCCGTCATATCTTCCTACCCTTGCGTTGGCAAAGAGAATATCCGGATGATGCTCATTGCAAAGAGCAAGCATGGTCTCTTCATCCCTGACTATGCCGACCAGCGTACAATCGCCTATATCATTTATCATCTTTCGAAAAGCTTTTCCGAACAGACAATCTGTATCAGCCAGCAGCACCTTTACCATAATGCTCACCTCTCCTTCTCCGGAATCGGAAATGTGATGGACACCAGTCCTGATTCCACTTTTATGTCACAATTTTCATATCCGCAATATTCAAATCTTCTGCTCAGATTTTCAGGCGACGTCCTTCCGTTCAGTATTTCATCCCTGTAGGCGGTAAGATCTGCCTGCTTCCTGTCATCACTCTGAAGCTGCATTGTCACCATTGCGCGGTCTTCTTTCTTTGCAGCATCTATATAGATCCTTGCCCGTTCAATACCCTCTCTTATGCAGCAGCCGGTCATAAGCTGGACAAAAGGCAGCAGGGACAGGATGGGAATCCTGATATCCTCCAGTCCGTCTCTGCAGCTGATCCTGTATTCCAGTTTCCTGTCAAACTGCTCGGAGATAACGGCAAGATAATTGGACAGCTGTGAAAATTCCTTGCCAATGGTTGTCATATCTGTTTCCTGCTGTGTATAATACCGGATAAAATCAGAAGCGTAATTCAGGATCCTGGTCGTCATCGATGCATTTTCCAGTACGGAAAAACTTGACGCAATATTGATCATATTCAGTATCGTGTCACCGGGTATTCCTTCTGACATCTGCCTGTATTCCAGATTATGTATCTTTTTTTCCAGTTCCTGATTTCTCTCACGTATCACGTCAAATGAAGCCAGAACAGTATTTACGATTTTATTTCCCTGATCCTCGTTCATTTTTTTACTCCTTTATACCAAATATTACATTCACAACAAAAAAATCCATCTGTTAATGAACATATTCATATTATCATTTTATTTGCATAATTAGAATCTGTTTTTTTGTGCAATTATATCTATAAAAAGCGGAATTATTCTCAGTTCACAAGTAAATAATTATTCTAAATCCGATATTTACAATGAAAAAATGACCAATTATTTACCTGTCATATAAGCCCTTTTACTCCTATTTATGGTATAACAAAACATTTATGTAAATATATGTCATTTTATTTGATGCGAATAATAGTATTCTGAACAAATAATTGTATTATTCTGTCTGTTTCTGTCAGGAAGATATCTCATCAGAGGAGTTGCTTTTTTCGTATTCGGTAAAAAAACTCACACTTTTTCCATAAAAAAAGAGCAGGAACTTTGTAAGCTCCTGCTCCTTTTAAGTCAAAGTAGATCAAGCAAATGTTGTGCATTTATGGTTGGCATATATGCCGTGTGAGAGTGTTGAGACCGTATGCTTTTTTATACCTGATTACTCTGATTTGAAACTTCTTATAATCTCATTAACTGTTCAGCCACAACAGCGGCTGCTTTGTCTTGAAGCGTCTGTGCTACATCCGTACGCTCCCAGGGCAGATCAAGATCGGTTCTGCCAAAGTGACCGTAGGCTGCGACCGGCTTATAGGACACTTTTGTGAGAGATAATGTCCTTATAATGCCGTCTACACTAAAATCAAAGGTGTCTTTCACAACTTTTTCGAGAATATCGGTCGGTATCACTTCGCTACCAAAGGTATCGATTTTTACAGATACCGGATCCGGAACACCGATAGCATAGGCAAGGTTGATCTCGCACTGATCACAAAGCCCTGATGCTACTATGTTCTTTGCAGCATATCTTGCCATATACGCCGCAGATCTGTCGACCTTTGTCGGATCTTTTCCGGAGAAGGCGCCGCCTCCGTGCCGGGCAATTCCGCCATAAGTGTCGACTATGATTTTACGTCCGGTAAGTCCCACGTCACCTGTAGGTCCGCCTACTACAAATCGACCTGTCGGGTTGATATGTATTACACATTCGGGGAGGACAAGCTCCTGGGGGATTACCGCGTTAATAACAAATTCTTCAATATCGGAACGCAGCTTCTTGATCGGTACATCCGCATTATGCTGGGCCGATACAACGATCGCTGTAATTCCTTTAATTTTTCTGTCACAGTCATAGGCGACTGTAACCTGTGCTTTACCATCCGGATAAAGATACGGAAGTTTTCCTTCTTTCCTGACTTGAGTAAGTCTTCTGCAGAGCCTGTGCGCCAGGTCAATGGACAGGGGCATAAGGCTTTTCGTATCATTGCATGCGTATCCGTACATCATACCCTGATCACCCGCGCCGGTTCTTTCGCCTTCACGACTGACCCCCTGGGCAATGTCCGGTGACTGCACGCTGATATTTACGATTATGTCACAGCTGTTGCCATCCATGCCCTTTTCTTCGCTGTCATAACCGATCTCACAGATCACCTCTCTGGCGATCTTTTTTACATCGACCACCGCTTTTGAAGAAACTTCTCCGGCAATCACTACAAGCTTTTCGGCTGCCATCGTTTCAACGGCAACATGAGAAGAAGGGTCCTCTCGCAGATATGCATCAAGGATCGCATCGGATATCATGTCACACATTTTATCCGGATGTCCTTCTGTGACAGATTCAGATGTTAATAATATATAATTCTGATTCATATTATTAACCTCCTATCTTACAGATTAACCCCTGATTCTCCACGATTTCTTTAAAGTCTTCCATAAGTTCTGCTTCCGGTTTCTGAACACCAAACATCTCGTATACTTTACCAAGCATCGCGTATTTATTGCTTCCCAGATCATGATAGGGAAGGAGATGAAGTTCTTTCACACCCGGCAGAGTAGTTGTAAACCGGGCAATGTCCTCAATGTATTCCGGCTTTGCATTGAATCCGGGAACAACGGGAACACGTATGATCATCTCTTTAGCTATAGACGCGATCTTGTGGGCATTCAGCAGGATCTTTTCATTGGGAACTCCTGTGAATTCCTTATGGATTGCTGAATTCAGATGTTTGATATCCATCATGACCAGATCAAGCCAGGGCACGATTTTCTCTATAACCTCAGGTGTTGTGTAGCCGGTAGTCTCAATCGCTGTCGTCCAGCCAAGAGACTTGCAGGCCTTTAACATGTCCAGAAGAAATTCGTGCTGTACCATGGCTTCGCCGCCGGAGAAGGTAATACCTCCTCCGGTCCGGCGATAGATGGTTCTGTCTTTGTAAAGCTCTCTCATCAGCTCGTCCACTGTTTGCCAGCGGCCTGTCATTTCAAGAGCCTTATGGTAACAAACATCTACACATTTGCCACATACGATACATTTGGAATGATCGATCTTTCCGGGAATATCCAGATTGGAAGCACCGGTGGGACAAACCACCTCACAGTTGCGGCATCCGACACAGTTCTGTGCCTTGAACATTACAACTGATTTTAATTCCTGTGACTCGGGATTACAGCACCATTTACAGCGGAGAGGGCAGCCGTTCAGGAAAACGATGCTCCTGACTCCGGGTCCGTCATTTACAGAGAATCTCTGAATATTAAAGACGAGACCTTTTCTGTTTTCATCGTAACCAGAATCCATATTAGGCATAGGTACTTCCTCCGGTTTTAAAACCCTGTATGATTAGAATGTCTGCTCTGTACGAGCGATGATGTCATCCTGTACCTCTTTTGCAAGTACTGTCCAGTGTGCGGAATATCCTGCTACACGAACAACGAGGTCTTTGTAGTTCTCGGGATGGTTCTGAGCGTCTACAAGTGTCTCTCTGTCGATAACGTTGAACTGTACATGCATACCCTTCTTATCGAAGTAGTTACGTACAACACCTGCGAAGTTCATAAGACCCTGATCTCCTGCTACTGCAGACGGTAAGAACTTCTGGTTGTAAAGTGTACCATTGGATACGTTCAGCTGGTCGAGCTTAGCTACGGAGTTACCTGCAGCTGTCGGGCCCTTAACGTCATGACCCTGACGCGGGGA
>CACZQE010000295.1 GCA_902783205.1 uncultured Lachnospiraceae bacterium
CTGATCGATGATACAGGCAAAGTATATCCCATGGATATGGTGGAAAGGCAGCCGATCTACGCGGTATTTCTGCAGAACAGGAGAAACTTTCCCTACCGGATCCGCATGTCTTTTCCTGACGGAAATACATTTGTCAGTCGTGATCCGTATACATTTGACGGACAGATACTTCCGGAGGAAGCGAAACTCTTTTCGGAAGGAGTCTGGAAGGATGCGGCACAAAAGCTTGGCAGCCACCCCGATACTGTAGCCGGAGTGGAAGGCACCCGCTTCGCCGTGTGGGCTCCCAATGCCCGCCGGGTCAGTGTGGTGGGAGACTTCAATTACTGGAACGGCTTGATCTATCCCATGCAGAGAGTGGCCGGGACGGACTTTTTCGAGCTGTTTCTGCCGGATGTACATCCCGGACAGCTGTATAAATATGAGATCAAGAACCGCCAGGGGGATATATATCAGAAGAGAGATCCCTTTGCCCTGATGAATGAAATGAAGGAAAACGGGGCGTCGATCATCCTCAACATGGGGCTTTTCAGCTGGGATGACCGCAGATGGACTGCCTCAAGAACGATCAGGGGACTTCCTGCCAGGCCTGTGTCAATCTGCGAGATTTATTTTCCGGAAATCATGTATCCGGAGGAAGAAGTCCGGGAGACAGTGCTCGCCATGGGATCTACCCATATCCTGCTGAAGAACCGGCCGGAAGGCGGAAAAGCTCTGTCAGAGGAACTTTCGGGCATTCTGGAAAAAGAGGATCTGCAGGCAAATCAGAAAGGCATATTTGAACCGGCCTACAGTATGAGCGCGCCCGACAGGCTGCGGCTCTTCATTAACCGCTGCCACAGGAATCATATCTCGGTATTGATGGAAATCACGCCGGATTATCTGGAAAAGGGAGCTTCCTATCTGCGGGAATTTGCCGGCATCCGGGCAAATGTCCCGGAGGTTCTGGAGAATGTCTCGGGCGACAGAGCCTTTACCTATTTCTTTGACGAAGGTAAGGAAATCTACAATTATATACTGACCTGTCTTGCATTCTGGATTAAGGCCTACCATGTGGACGGCTTTGTCCTGGACGGCTTCCGGAGGAAGATTCTTCAAATCCGCAGACTGGCGGAATCCAGCGGCCTGCTCCCGGGAAGCGAAGAAATGGATGCCCTGCTGGAAAAAGGTTACGAGTATGTGGGGCGCCTCAGGGAAAGCATCCGGGAGATAGACAGCAGCGTACTTGTTGCAGGAGAAAGAATCACTGCGGACAGTCTCCTGGAAGGTCAGAGCGGATGGCCGGGAGAGCATTTCTCCTATCCGGACTTTGATCTTTACTGGGACGATGAAATACTGACGGGGCTGGACAGGTTCATGCGGACAGAACCGGACAAACAGGCCGCAAGCGTCAGCCTTCTGACTATGCCGGTCATGCGTGCCGGCAGACATGATAAGCTGATCCGCATCAATGAAGAGTGGGAAGGCGGCGGATTCGGAAACGGAGCCGGAAGAGCCGGAATGACGGCCACTTCAGCCTATGCCTTTCTGATGGGAATGCCGGGCAAGAAAGTATGGTCCCTGAATCCCAACGAGAATTCTCTGAGCCGGCGTTTTGCGCAGGACCTTTTCTCACTGTACAGGGAAATGCCTGCCCTCCACGAATCCTACGAGGCGGGAGGCCGGTTTGAGTGGATCAATGCCCAGGACGGCGTGACAGGAATCATAAGCTTTATAAGAACGGCAGTGCACGGACGGGACAGCCTGCTGTTTGTATGTAATTTCGGTACGAGAGACCAGAACGGCTATCGTGTCGGTGTCCCGAAGAGGGGGATTTATCAGCCGGTGCTGACCAACAGTGAACCGGAATACGGAGGAAACGGAAGCCTTACCTATGAGGCTGTGGAAGCAGAGTCAATACCCCAGGATCTGCGGGATTACTCCATTCGGATTTCGCTGGCGGCAAAAACAGTGGTAATCTACCGCTTTGACTGATAAATGAATTGTTGATCAGGAGGTATTTTTCATGAAACACGAGTGTATATTTTGTAAGATTGCAAACGGGCAGATCCCGTCGTCGACTATATATGAGGACAGCCACTTCAGGGTGATCCTGGATATTAATCCGGCGACCAGGGGTCACTCTCTGATAATCCCGAAAGAGCATTATGACAATATTTATGATATGGACGCGGAAACTGCCGGAAAGCTTTTTTCCCTGGCAGCTTATATTGCGCGCTCTATTCAGAAGGGTACGGATTGTGACGGCCTTAATATCGTACAAAATAACGGAGAGGCTGCGGGACAGACAGTCGACCACCTGCACCTGCACCTGATTCCGCGCTATGAGGGAGACGGCCAGAAGATTCTCTGGACTCCGCATGAGTCTGACGCGGATGAACTCGAGGAGATCAGAAAAAGGATCAAAAAGGAAC